>DATCFJ010000224.1:0-7062 GCA_036509605.1 Polyangiaceae bacterium
CCCGCCATTGTGCGCTGGGCCAGGCCCGACGGCTTCGGCGTCCAATTTGGCCTACTGGGAGCGCGCGAAACGCACGCCCTCGCGCAGCTCTCGAAGCGTTGATGCAGAACAAGGACAAGCTCGGCTCTGTGCTCAGACCCAAACAAGCGGGATGAGCCCTAGCGCGAGCAGCACGGTAAAGGATCTTCGTCCGGTGGCGCGGTCAGCGAAGGCGTACGAATAGACGGCGTTGAGCACGGAGCCCTCCGCTCCCGCGCAGACTCTGCGCTCACCACGGTCCCTGCGCGCAACAAATGCGCGGCGGTCTCCGAGATTTCTCGAAAATGACCTCAGACGACGCGGGCCACGCGCGCCATGCCGGAAACGCGAGGGATTGGAACGCCGCTTGCTCTGCATAGGCCATCTCCAAACGAAGGGTCCCTCGATCGCCCGAATCTGAAAGCCGGCCAGTCGATGGGCGCGTGTGCTTGAGCTTGGATAGAGAAAGCCCCTTCGTCCTCGCTCGGGAGCCCCAATGGACCTATCGACCCGCTACCTCGGTTTCAAGTTACCTCATCCCCTGATGTTGGGCGCTTCACCGCTGGTCGACGACCTCGACACGGTGCGCCGGATCGAGGACGCAGGAGCCTCGGCCGTCGTCATGCACTCGCTGTTCGAGGAGCAGATCGAGGGCGAGCAGCCAGCGCATCGAGCGCTCGATCGCCGCGATGGTTCGTCTGCGGAAGCGCAACATTTTCGCACGGACCGCAGGGATTTCCGGTTGGGGCCCGACGCTTACCTCGAGCAAGTGCGGCGGCTGCGCGACGCAGTCGGTGTCCCGGTGATCGCCTCACTCAACGGCGTCACCGACGGGGGCTGGCTCGAATACGCCCGGCTGATCGACCAAGCGGGGGCCGACGCGCTGGAGCTCAACGTGTACCGCCTAGCAACGCAGCCCGATCTCTGTAGTGAGCGCATCGAGACCGAAACGGTCAACATTCTGCGGCGGGTGAAGGAGCTGTGTAAAATCCCGGTCACCGTCAAGCTATCGCCGTATTACACGGCCCTGGCTCACTTCGTAGCGCGTTTGCTGGACGCGGGGGCCGACGGTGTCGTGCTGTTCAACCGCTTTTATCAACCGGACCTGGACCTGGAAACGCTCGCCTTGCGCTCGGAGCTTGAGCTTTCATCACCTTCCGAGTTGCTCCTCCGGCTACGCTGGCTGGCGGTGCTATCGGCTCAAACCGAGCGTACCTTGGGTGTGAGCGGCGGCGTGCATTCGGCGCTGGACGTGCTGAAGACCATAATGGTCGGAGCGGACGGCGTGCAGCTGGTGTCGCAGGTGCTCAAGCACGGCCCGCGAGCCTTCAGCGACATTCACGCGGCAATGGTGCGCTGGCTCGAGGCTCACGAGTACGATTCGCTCGCACAGATCCAGGGCAGCATGAATCTGTCACGCTGTCCCGACCCCGCCGCGTACGAGCGAGCCAATTACCTGCATGTGCTAAGTGCCGGCTCGCGGGCGCAGGAGTGGCGCTTCGCTCGTAAGGTATAGCCAATGACGTCGACTAGGCCGCGGTCCGGCAGCGATGGCCGCAGAGGCAACGCGCTCAAAATAGAGAGCGAACGGCACGGAACGCGGCTCCCGCAACTTCACCCGGCCTGCCTTGGACCGCACCGCTCCTCTGTACGCGGCTGCTTGCATGCAGTGGAACAGCGCTTCGGAGATGGCTCGCACGATGGCATCCAGGGGAGACCAGCACGCTCGGCTTCAGCATCTTTGGCACGATGATTCCGACGGCCGAAGATTACATGGCGCTCGACCGGCACGCGCCGCGCCGTATTCTAGGGCCTGAATTCAGCGACAGACACTAGGGCGCGAGCTCCACACCGACGTTGAGCGACAGCTCGTTGCGACTGACGTGCACGTCGCCCACTGAACCGGCTCGTTGGGTCCAGTTGATCGAGAGCAAGAAGCGCTCGAGCTGCGGCGCGCCGAACGCAATCCACAAGGACGCCTTGCGCCGGAGCTCGCTAATCGGTGTGCGCGCCAGTCTGCCCGTGCGATCGAGGGCGCGCCAAGCGAACAGCCGATCGCTTTGCACCTCGAGACCCACTTCGGCTGGCCCAAGGTAGAGTCGTGCGCGCGGGCTCAGCCCGACTCCCGCGACGTGATTATAGCCCTCGGCTTCGGCCACCGAGGTGAGGTCCGGAGCGGGCCCGCTGCGCGACGCGCGCGGCAACGCGAACGCGTCGGCTGCCCCAAACAGCCCCCCCGCGTCGAGACTGAGCTCCCATCCGAGATCGGGCGTGCGACCGTAATAGCGAGCGGTGACCGCCGGGATATCGAGCAGAAAGATGCGATCGGCCGCCGCAGCGGGGTCGTAGCGATGACGGCTGTACTCAGCGCCGATCAACAGGCCGAAGATGACCTCGCGGCGTTCCAGCTCGCGTCCACGAACGTAGTTGTCGCGGTAGTACAGCCCGGCCACGACAGTTTGAGTCAGGAACGTCACATCGGTGATGTCCGACGAGCGCGGCTCGGCGAGGCTCAGATGCAACCCGAGACGAGACACGTTGCCATCGCCGAACGTCACCCAACCAAGCCCGGGGCGACCGAAGCCCGGCAGGTGAATGACTTCCGTCTGAAGATTCGCGCTGAGCTCGGGATGTGGCGAGATGCCTTCGGTCCAGGCCTCGCCGCCGGACAACGAGAGCCGAAAGCGGTGCGCCGACGACGACTCTTGGCAATCGGAGTGCACGCGCGTCGCGCCGTCGGCAGCGCCGTGCAGCGCCACGAACGGAGCCAGACTAGAGCCGATGATTTCGTTGGCCGTCGAGGGGCAAGCGCGCAAGAAAAACGCGCCGAGCTGAGTCGTGGTCTCGCTCCAAGCCATGCCCGTGTAGGGCGTCACGATAATGTCGTTGATGCTGGGCCGCTCCTGAAATTCCCCGAAGAATTCCCACAAAAACGAGGTCGTAAAAGCCACGGCCAGGGACTCGAACGGACCCAAGTGGTTGGCTCGCGCGGTCGAGTAGTAGAGCGTGCCGGAGACGGGGTGAAACAGAAAGTTGGTGTCGAAACCGTTGCTGTCGAACGAGTAAGCCTTACCCTCGATGCGCTCTTGAAGTGAGGGCCAGTCGTATTTGAACTGCCAGTCTCGCGAGTTCTGGTTTTTGTCGTACCAATACTGCGCCATGCCTGCGCCGAAGATCGCCAATTGCTCGAGTGCCGTGCGAAAGTAATGCGGCGGCTGCGGAGCCGTGTACGTCAGCACGGCTTGGTTGTGCAGGCTAGCATCGTCAGCGCGCGCCAGCGCAGGCCAGAGCATCGCAACCGTCAGCCCTGTGCCAGCCAATAGGCTGATAAAGCGGCGTGTCACAACTGCCCGGACACCATCGCCAGCCAACCGTTGGGCGTCCGCACGAGGCTCGGCATAAGCGCTAAGGCCGGCGTGTTCTGCGTCGGCGGATCGCTCGGCATGCCCGAAGTGGCCCACCAAGTCAGGCCGAGCCCCGCTGCGGCGCCGATCGCCGAGGCACCGAAGCTAGCTCGCGTGCGCCCTTGCTCGGCAGCGAACGTGGAGATACCGGCGCCGATCAGCCCGCCACCAATGCCGCCCAGATCGACGAAGCGCACCCGCGCAATGCTGGGCGCGACGCTCGGCGCAAAGATGATCCCACTCGCTAGCCCGACGTTGTACCCAATCCAACCCGCGCCGAAGGCGTGCTCGGTACGACGTTGCTCGTTCGGACTGAGTGCCGTCGCCGCAAAGCTGCTGACCAGGCCGCCCCATAGGCTCGTGGACAACGTGAACGACACACGACCCGGTGTGGGCTGGCGCACGGCGCCAATCAGTCCGCCGCCGATGGCACCGAGTGTGGCGCCGCCCCACAATGCGCTGGCGACTTGCGCGCTATTCCAACGCGAGCCGTCGTTGCGCCGAGTGGCCCCCGCGTGCTCGAGCCCAACCGCCCAAATCCCCTCACCGAAACCGAGGTAAATACCACTGGCGATCGACTGCGGAACGCCGCGCCGAAACGGGTGGTAACTGTCCGCCAACGCCACACCACCGACAGAAGCTGTAGTCAGGAGCGCAAAGGGCAGCACCGCGGCACCCAAGTTCTTGGGCTCCGTCATCAACGCCACCCAAGCACTCGTACCGAGTCCGTACACGAACGCAGTTGCGTACAGCACGGTCATTTCTTCCTGACCACGCAGGTGGGCGGCATCGGTCTGAACGCTCAGCTTGGAGCGACAGATCTTGGCCAGCTCGCCGGCAAGCCGGGCGTCTTCCGGCGTCGGAGCGTCCTGTGCGAGCCGCGCGAACACCGGCTCCGCCTGGGCCTCGTGACCGGACACGAGCTGCTCGCGCGCCCGCTCGTAGCGCTGGTCCCAATCGGCACGGCTGCTTTGGGCCAGAGCGGCATGCGAGCACAGCGAAGCGAGCAGAAAGCCTGCCGCCGTGAGGCTTCGGATCGAACGTTGGCGTTTGGTCTTCGTCATGTCGTGGTACCGCCTTCAAAAAATTGAGCGCAGCTCGAGGCCCGCGGCGCTCTCATGCGCGGAGCCGCGAGCGGCCGCCAAACGACCGGCGCGCACGGTGTCGTCGGAAAAGACGCGCAGCGCCCAAGCGGGCAAGATTCGATAGCTGAGCGCTAGATCGAAGCGCTGCCAAGTGTCCGAGATGGACTGCTTCACGTGCTCGTCGACGCACGTGAAGCGGCGCCCGAGCACCGAGCCTTCCGCTTCAACCCGCCCATAGCGCAGCGAAACGGAGCTCTCGAGCTCGCCGCCGGCGCCGAAATAATAGTCAAAGTGGCGCAGCACTGGGGCGAGCGCGCTGCGATCGGCACCGAAAGCGCCACTGGCCATGGGATGGATGCCGCCATAGGTCACGCTGGCGTCGATGCGCGAGGTCAACGACAACTCCCCGAACGACGCGCGGTATTCGACCATGGCGCCGGCTGGCTTGATGAAAGCAGTGTGGTCGAGTCCCCCGAGCTTCGAGTCACCGTAGTCGTGGATCAGATAGTGGTAGCCCATCTCGAAACCGGCAACGACGCCACTGCCCTGGACTCCGTCGGCTACAACGCGCGCTCTGCGCCAGTAGTAGCCAAACGGGACAACCTGCGTCGCAAACCCAAAATCACTGACGCCCCGCGCTCCAGCCGCAAAGGCGAGCGACACACCGGATAGATTTCCGTCGCTGAACCACTCCGAGTGCTCACCTTCCCAGTCGTAGTCCGGCAGCCGCGCCAAGCGCTCCGACAGCACGACGCGCAGCTCGGTGTGATAGCGGAGCGTGCGCCCGGGGTCGTTGACCTGACTGCGCGTGTAGGCGGGGGCACCTGAAATCACGAAGCGGTGCCATTCGTCGCGCGGCGTCGAAGTGCGCTTGAGCTCCACGCCATCGAGCGCGTCGTTCACCGTCTTGATTGGTCCAAACACCGTAGCGAGTGTCCGATTGACGAGAGAGGGATTCTGTTGTCGATCCAAAAAGGCCGAAAACTGGGTCAGAGGCTCGCCAATTCCGATGCCGCTGAACGGCGTGACGATCAGGTCGTTGATGCTCACGACCTCGCCCACCTCGCCGAAAAACTCCCACAGCGTGGCGCCCGCGACCGCAAATCCAAACGATTCGGGAATGCTCAGGTGATTGCCGCGCGCCGACAAGTAGTAAGCATTGCCGCCAACGCCGTGGCCGTGAAAATTCGTTCCAAACGCATTGTCGTCGTGTCCGATCGCGGTACCGCTCAGCTTCTTCTCGAACATCTGCCAACTGTAACCAACGTCCCCACCGTGCCGAACCGCCATCACGTACCAAACGACGCTGACGGTCGTTAGCCCCTCGAGCTCGAGAACCGCACGCAGATAGTTCTTTTCGGTTGGCGTCGTGTACTCGAATGTGTCCCGCGTAGCGCGTTCCGGCTCTGCGTTTGCGCTGGCGCAGCACAGCGAAAGCCCAAAGGCGACGACGCCCGTCCAAATCAATCGGCGATCTTCCGACAGCACAGGTCGCTGACTGCAAGGCGCAGGCCAGCGCCGGCACGCCAGTATTCCGCAGATCGCTCGTGAAAGGGCTGAGCCAAACGCAATTGCTGCGCCTTGCCGCAAGACCTGCGCCGCCGCGACGCTACGAAGGACTAAGGGCTTTGTCTGGCTTCAGCGCGCCGTTTCACGCCGCGCAACGAGCCGGGTGACTGAGGTCACCTGGGCTCGTGGAGACTCGGCGACCAAGGAACTGCTGATCTCGCGCGATGGATCCGCACGCAGCTGGTCGTCATTCCTGACACAAATGCCTCACATGCGCCGCGAGTGCATGGCGCACGTTTTTCTCCGCTCGAAGGCCAAACTTCAAGCGGGACGAGCGTGATCGTGATTGAGGAAGTCGTTCTCCGCTCGAAAACGCAGCTTCAAATGGAGCGTGCGTGATTGTGACTCGAATAGGACGGCGAAAGCAACGAAGTCCCCACATATCAGCGTGTCTTTCGGGACTAGATTACGACAACTCCTTCAGGTTCAGCTACCCGATGAGCAAGCTCTTCCTCTACGGGTTTGGCAAGAAAGAGCACTGGAAGAAGGCCGAGCTGACGAAACCAGTAATCGCTTGTGCGAGGGATCACCTGAAGTGACGCCGGGGCTCCGGGGGCGCGTCGGTCCTCGAACCCGGCGGCCCAGCCACTGCGTCAGAGCGGACCGCTAGCGCTCGGTCTGCAGAAGCAGCTCGAGCTCCGCTTCGGGCAACACGAAGCCGAGCGCGCGAAGCGGCGGGACCACTTTGTCCCGCACGGCGCTGAGCGCCAGCGGCACATAACGAGCTGGCTCCATCCAGCCGAGCTCGTGCACGTCGAAGCCCTGCCACTCGGCTGGTGAGGCAGGCAGACTTGCGGCTCGACGCCACAACGGCGCATACCCGCGAATTGCGTCAAGCGCGACACGGCCCAGCCGCTCCTTCTCGCGATCATCGAGCTGCTCGCTCGCCCACTCGAAATAGAGACTGCCGAACCGGCAATGGCGCGCCTCGTCCCGAATGATTCGCTCATACACCGAGCGGACCAAGGGGTGAGTGGTTTCGAGCA
>DATCFJ010000225.1:0-3224 GCA_036509605.1 Polyangiaceae bacterium
CGAAACGGCTCGCCTCGCTGGCGGTTGTCGCCAGAACGCCCTCGCCGTCTTCAGCCTTGTAGGTGTAGCGAACGACTTGACCCCGATCGTCGCGCACTTCTTCGATCAGCCAAGAGAACACTCGACGCCGGTCATCTGGATCCGCGATGCGAGCACGCGCACTGCGGCCATACACTGTTGTCACGTTGTCGCCGGTGGTGACCCGCCAATGGCTGTCGCCGGTCTGGCGCTGCGACCAGCGCTCGATCCGGGCAAAGCCGCCTTCGACTCGTGGCCGGTAACGCACAACGAGGAACTCGCCTACTGTTCGCTCGCCGTCGCGGACGCGCACCAAGTCTTCAGTGTCGGCCAGCACGAAGACGTCGGACTCGTCATCATCGACGTAACTCGGGACCCCCTTGTCCGTCTTACGCGAAATCGCCGATAAATTGAGCCGCCAGCCCTCGCCGAAGGGCCCGTTGCCCGTTCCCGAGTCATAGTGGATTTCGAGCCCCAAATTGAAGCCTGCGCGCCCCGGCGACGTGGCGATGGGCACGCTCAGGGAGGCCGTGCCGCTCGCGGCGTTGGCCGAAAACTTCTCTCCGATGCCTCGAACAGCACCGCCACCTTTTGGAGCTGAGAGCGAGGGCAGCCCAAAACTCGTCGAAGCACCGTCGGAAGACGAGGCTTCGGACCCCGACTCCGACGTGGTCTGCGCCGAGCCTTGCTTGGGAACAGCGCCAGAGAGCTCGCGCATGTTTTCGTCGGACGCTGACACTGGGTTGTGCTTTTCTCGCGCAGCGACCAGCAAACAATTTTGCCCGTCATGAGGCCCCGCTCACGTAGCGAGAGTAATCGCGGACTCGAGCGCGATGCTTTGGTCATTTCTTCAGTCATCATGCGTACCAAGTTCGGTTACGGTCCCCGCACCGCGGCACTTGACACCTGAGCGTCGCATCTTCAGAAAATATCGTACTGCATCCGCGCCTTCGCGTTCGCCACGCTTCCGAAGAGATTGAAGATCGTCGTGTACTCCGCTTGGCCCGGGATCACGATGCCCTCGCGGATCGCATTCAAGTACTGGTCGAGGCCGGTGGCCGGTAAGGGGATCGGCAACGCATCGCAATCGATCGAGGCCGCGCTAACGTGCTCGTCCGGGCTCGCCGGGTCGCCCGTCCGGTGCCGGGAGCGCTGACCTCAGCTCAGCAATGCTCCCGGTGGACGCCACTGTGGCGCGGTAGCTCGTTCGGCGAATGGACCAGAGGCGGCCTCGCTCCGCGCGACCCCAGCCGCTGCGAGTGCCCAGTGGTAGGCTCACGCATGGCAGTCAAGAAAGCACTACCTCGCACGTTCGTCGCAACGGACGTGCAGCGGTCGCGGGCTATCGATTTCTTGCTGTCGGATGCCGACCCTTTGGTGCGGCGAGCGAGTGCGCTGGCCGTCGAGCGGGTGATGACCGCTGACATGGCGAAGTGGAACCGGGCGACGCTTCAGAAAAACGTCCTCTGGGTCATCAAGTTTGCGGCCGCACGTGCCGGGAGTCGGCATGAGGCGGCGGACCAAAAGGCGTGGGCGAAGCTTGCCAAATTGGAGATCCGAAAGTTGTTGGTCGATCCTCGCGCCCAAGGCATCGGCAAACCGGAGGGGCTCACAGTAAGCCTCGTGCTCGCGGCGATGGTTGCGTGGGCAGAGCGACCCGGCCGCCGCGGCGCCGGGACTCACACCGACAATACCAAGCGCAAAGAGAAGGCCGCGCTAGCTCTGCTGACGGCCGTTGGGCTCGCGTCCAACGTGACGCTCGAGGCCATCGCGAAGCTGATCGATCGGCACGTCGGGCGCAGCGAAGAGGGTGCGATCAGAGCTGTCCCAGTCTGACTGGACGGTCAGCGGAAGCGGTCCATTCGGAGCGAGTCGAACGGGCGCGTTAATTCTGGACATTTGAGGTTCGGTCGATGTCCGTAGTTGAATTTGGCGAATCCTGGTTTGGATGAAGGGACCAAGAGGGTTCCGCCATGATTCGACCAATTGAGCTCGCCGCAAAGGCGCTGAGCGATCCCAAAACCGCGCGCCGTTGGCTCTGTCCGAGCGAGCGATCGACCATGAAGCCGGTGACCGCCGAGCGGCTGCGGCGCGCCGCTGTCGAGCTCGGCTGGCACGAATCCGACGACGAGAAGTCGCCCAACAGAAGCGCAAGCCGCCGCACCTCGACTCAGCCGACCGCTAATCGACGCGTGGCGCCATGAGCTGCCCCAATGCCGGCGTCAAGGCGCTCCTGAAGCTGCAGGCACAGGCCCTCCGCGTCCAGGCGGACGCGCTCGAGGCCTCCGCTGACTCGCTGCCTGACGGCGGCGCCGCTGGAGATGAGCTGCTCGGGACTGAGCAGACGCTGGCGCGCTTCAGCCTCGGTCATGAGGCGGTCCGGGCGGCGGCCGCTCGGGGCGAGCTGGTAGTGTCTCGCGGGGCACGCGGGAAGCTGCTGGTTCTCGAATCGGATGTCCGGCGCTTTATTGCCGCGCGCCGCTACCAACCAGCGCCGCGGCGCGCATTGCCGTCCGCCAACTTGGACGAATGGGATATCGAGGCTGACCGGTCGTTGCGGGTTGTGGCGGGGGCAAAGAAGTGACGGCGGTGGTTATGTGCCATTCATCGCGCGCGCGCGCGAGGGCCCGAGCGCTCCACGGGGGCGAGCGCGTGGCGCAGGGGGTGAGCGCGCGGTTCTCAAGGCGTGTGCCAACGGGCCCAGAGGTTTGAATGGCGGCCCCTTTATTGCTCACGCCCATGATCGCCGACAAGATCGTCGCACTGCTGGAACACGGCAGCTACCTGGAGACGGCGGCGTCCGCGGCCGGTATCAATCGCTACACTCTACGACGTTGGCTGCACCGAGGCGCGCGCGGGGAGGAGCCTTACGCGTCGCTTGCAGCTCGCATTCTTGTGGCGCAGGCGGCGGCCGAAATTCGACATGTCGCGACGCTGTCAGTAGCGGGCACGGTCGATTGGAGGGCCAGCGCTTGGCTATTAGCTCGACGGAGCCCGGAGCGTTGGGGAAGCAAGGTTCAGCAAACCATTGAAGTTTCCGGACCGGCGACCCCAGCGCAAGCGGCACGTCTGGTCAGGGAGCATTTCGGTGACCGGGTGCTCTCAACCGATGAACAGCCCATCGAGGACGGTGGACAACGAGCTGGCTCGGGGCACTCCGATGAATGAGCGTGCAGCGAAGGTGATCCGGCTCGACGACGCGCGGG
>DATCFJ010000226.1:0-8961 GCA_036509605.1 Polyangiaceae bacterium
CAACGACGTTGACGTGCTCGGCCTCGGCAAGCAGTACCGGGACAAGCAGATCCCGTGTGACGTGCTCTGGCTCGACATCGAGTACATGAACGGCTACCGCGTGTTTACCTGGAACAAGGACAAGTTCCCGGACCTACCCGGCATGCTCGCCAAGGCCAAAGAGAGCAAGCTGCGGGTGATTACGATTGTGGATCCGGGCGTGAAATACGAGCCCGGGTACGCTGTTTTCGACGACGGTTTAGCCAAAAACCTGTTCTGTAAGACAGAGGCGGGCAACGTATATATCGGCCAAGTTTGGCCCGGTCGCAGCGCGTTCCCGGATTTTTCGAAGGCTGAAACGCGCGCCTGGTGGGGCGAGCTCAATGCCAAGCACATCGGCTCGGGCATCGCCGGCATTTGGAATGACATGAACGAGCCGGCGACCGGTCAAGTCGAGCCGTTCTCGATGCGCTTCGATCGCGACGGAGCGAATCATCCGCACGAGCGCTTTCACAATCAGTACGGGTTGCTGATGGCGATGGGCACCCATCAAGGGCTGCTGGCGGCCGAGCCTGCGCTGCGCACGTTCATCCTGAGCCGCGCGGGGTTCTCCGGGATTCAACGCTACGCGGCTCAGTGGCTGGGAGACAATTGCGCAGACTGGTCGCACATCGCGATGAGCATCCCGATGACCGCGGGCATGGGCGTATCGGGCCAGGCGTTCGTCGGGGGGGATATCCCGGGTTTCACCTCGAGCCCGAGCGCCGAGCTGGCTGCGCGCTGGACTCAATACGGCGCGCTCACGCCCTTCTGCCGCTACCATAGCGAGCGCGGCGAGCCGGACAAGTATCCGTGGAGCTTCGGTCCGGGCACCGAGCAGTTGGCGCGCGCCGCGCTGCAGCTGCGCTATCGACTTTTACCCTACATTTACAGCGCCTTCGTGAGCGCGAGCGAAACCGGTGCGCCGGTGCAACGGCCGTTCGTGTTCGACTTTCAGCACGATCGCCAAGCCTGGGAAACCGACGACGCCTACCTGTTCGGCGAGGCGCTTCTGGTCGCGCCAGTGATGCAACCGGGTTGCTCCGCGCGTCACGTCTATTTGCCGCCCGGCACCTGGGTGGATTTCCACACCGGTGAACGATACAGCGGCGGGCGGTACATCACGGCAGCCGCACCGCTCGATCACATCCCGCTCTTCCAGCGAGGCGGCTACGTGATCCCCATGTACGACCACGCGCCCGCGTCCACCATGGATTACTACCCGGAGTTACTCGAGCTGCACGTGATCGTGCCCGACGAAGACGGCACCACCGTTTCGATGCTTCAAGAGGACGACGGCCTGAGCAACGCCTTCCAATCCGGCGCGTTCCTCCGCACGCAGCTTCAGGTTACGCGCCGCGGCCACCAGGTCAGCGTGTCGGCGAAGAGCTCCGGGAATGGCTTCCCGGAATTTCGACGGAGCCGGCTACGCTTCGTATTGAAGGGCTTTGCGGGGCACGCGGCGGAGCTCAACGGGCACCCGGTGGCGGTGCTGAGCGGTCAATTCGAGTGCGCAAATCGCGGCGAAAGCTTGGAGTTTTCGTGCACGGTTTGAACGGGCGCTGAGCGAGCGCTGAGCAAGAGCTGAGATTGAGGGTGCGCACCGGTCGTCGTTCACAGTGCTGCGCGGTGACCGAGCCTCGATAGCGCCTATCGCGCGACTCTTTTCGCGCGGCCCCAATAGTGGGGACTCCCCACTAATCGCCGGCTGCGGATAGCTAATCGCCCGGCATAGTTGGCCTGTTTTCAGACCCGAGTTGGTGGGTGCTCCCCACTATTTACTCGCGCCCGGAAGCGGGCGCGCTGGTGCCGATCATCTCGCCAGCGACTCGCAGCGCACCACCCCCCGAGCATGAGTTCACGCGCGACCGCGAACGGCGGGGGCATGTTCGTACAGGACGAAGCGTGCGACTCGCTAGCGAGTTCCTGGAAGGGGCGGGGGCCGCTTCGCCGCATTCGTCGCGGTGGCAGAGGTCGGGCGTTTGGAGGGCCTCTTGGACGGAAGCTTGGGGGCCTTCGGCGCCGCTACGTTCGCCGCGTTTGCCGAGTTCGCCGTATCGAAGGCTGGGATCTTTCCGATCGGCTTCGGTGGAGGGCGTACGCGTCCGCCAGTTTGCGGCGCGGCACGGCGCGAGAGCGGGAAGTTGATTTCCGCGGGCGGGAAAGCAGGGCGCGCCAGCACGTAGCCTTGCGCGAAGTGTACGCCTTGGTCGGCGACCGCTTTGAGCTCTTCGACGGTCTCGACGCATTCGGCCACGACTTTTGCGCCCAGATCGACGCACAAAGCGACCATGTGCCGCACGATGATTTGGCGACGCGGGTCCTTGTCGATGCCGCGGATCAGCGCGCCGTCGAGCTTCACGATCTTGGGGTTGAGGTCGAGGATGCGCGACAGGTTCGAGTGGCCCGCGCCGTAGTCGTCCACGACCAAGTGTACCCCCGCACGCGCGCAGATCTCTTTGAGCACGCTCATGCACAGGTCGTAATGCGTGAACGCCGCTGACTCAGTGATCTCCAAGTACACTTCGCGCTCGTGAAAATAGAGCGGGTCATCGGGGCGCACCAACCAACGTTGGCTGAGCTCCTCCGGATGAACGTTGACGAACAACGCAGTGTCCTGACAGCGCTCGAAGGTCTGCTGGCGAATCACACGCCCGAGATGACCGCAGGCTCGTTCCTTCTCAGCCGCCAAGAACAACAGCGGCGGTGAGGCGTACTGCGGAAGCTTGCAACGCACGAGCGCTTCGTGCGCGAACAACTGACCGGTCGCCACTTCGACGATCGGTTGGAACACCATGTTGATGTCGTTGGTCGTGATCGAGCGGACACCAGCATCCGGCCCCATTTGATTGGGGTCACCGTTGAACGTCCAGTTCAGGCGGTCGTCGGGCATGCGCGCGAGGCTTCCATACTGAAACGGCGCCCATGGGCGACTAATTAAGTGACCCCGAGCTTGCCGACAAATGTCAGCAATATTCGATCCTTGTGGGATTATCGCGGGCGCTCGGTGCGACCCATGTGCGATGAATGAATCTCAGCGCCTACCCGTCTGCGATCTGGGACCCATAAATGATCTAGAAGGCCACGGGCGCTCGGGGCGCCCATCGGAATCAAAGATGAAAGCCCATTTTCTGTTGCTTGTTCCCTTGCTCGCGCTGCTTCGTGTCGGAGTTGCGCAAGCTGATGACGCGCCGGTTCCAATGGCAGCGGCAACGCCGGCTCGGCCTGCCGCTCCCGCAACGCTGCCGCCGCCGAGAATAGCTCTCGAGACACCCCCCGTGGCGGCACCCGTGCACCGCACTTATCACATGCATGAAGGCTTCTACTTGCGCACCAGCCTCGGCTTTGGGGACTACCGCGCGAGCTTTACCGACAACAATCACAACAATCAGAATTTCACCGAGCACGGCAACACGATCGCGATCGATCTTCTGATCGGCGGCTCACCCAGCCCAGGCGTGTCGATAGGCGGCGGGCTGCTGCTCGAGCCGCTGTTCAGCGCGGATTACGATCGCAATGGGAACGGGTCTGGCAGTCACGACGGCTTTGCCACCTTGGTCGGTCCGTTCATCGACGGGTTCCCGGACGCCACGAAGGGCTGGCACCTAGGCGGCATGATTGGGCTCGGCGCGCAAAGCTTTCAGGACGTGAATGCCACCAGCGGGACCACGACCCGCGCCGGCGGGCTCGGCGGCGCTGCCTGGTTTGGTTATGACTTCTGGGTTGCTGGCGAGTGGGCCATTGGACCGCAATTGCGGCTGATGGGCATGCGCACGAGCGACACCAAATCGGGCGAGGACGTGTCGGCGTGGGCGCGCTCGTTCACGCTCGGCATGAGCGCCGTGTTCAACTGAGCACGAGCGGGTCGCTGGCGGGGTCGGAGTCGAGCACTTCCCGGACGCGCTCGAGCAGCGCGTCCGGTGTGACCGGCTTCTGAAGGAGCGCGATGCTCGGATCCCAGACGCCATGCTGTGCTATCGCATCTTCGGTGTAGCCGGACAGGTACAAGACCTTGGTTTGTTGGCGTCGGCGCTTGAGCAGGTCTGCTAGCTCGCGCCCGTTCATCGTGGGCATCACGACGTCGGTCACCAGTAAGTGAATCGTATCGGCGAACTGCTCGCTCTCACGCAGGGCTTCGAGCGGACCGGGCGCCTCCAAGACATGGTAGCCGGCGCTGCTCAGGATGGCGCGGATCAGCTTTCGCACCTGCGCTTCGTCCTCGACCAATAAGATGGTGGCAGATTCGGGCGCGGTCCTCTTGGCGGGGCGCAGGCTGACGCGCGGCGGGGCAGGCTCTTCGTCGCAACGGGGCAGGTGGATCACGAAGGTTGTGCCGCGCCCCAGCACGCTCGAAACCGAGATGCGCCCTCCGCTCTGCTCGATCACGCCGAACACCGTGGCCAAGCCGAGGCCTGTGCCCTTGCCGTTGGCTTTTGTCGTGAAAAATGGCTCGAACGCGCGCTGGCGGGTGGCTTCGTCCATGCCCGCGCCCGTGTCACTCACTGACAACCGCACGCAGCGCCCGCCGATCGGCGAGCCCGTGTCCACGTTGGCGCTGGCGATGGTCAGCGTGCCGCCATTGGGCATCGCGTTGCGCGCGTTGACGGCGAGATTCAAGAGCACTTGCTCGAACTGGCCGACGTCCACCTTGACTCGCCCGAGCGTCGAGCTCAGCTCGGTCTTGAGCCGGATGTCCTCGCCCAATAGGCGGCGCGTCATCTTGTCCATACCGAGCACGACTTCGTTCAGATCCACGACGCGGGGCTCGAGCACTTGGCGGCGGCTGAAGGCCAGGAGTTGGCGCGTCAAACGCGCGGCGCGCTCGCCTGCGGTATGGATCTCTTGCACGTCTTCCACGGCTGGTGTGCCGGGCGGCAAATCCGCCAGCAGAATCGTGCTGTAACTCAGGATGATGGACAGGATATTGTTGAAGTCGTGGGCGATGCCGCCGGCAAGGCGGCCGAGCGCCTCCAAACGCTGCATCTGACGCAAATGCGCTTCGAGGTTCTTCATCTCGCGCATGTCATGCTGCACGGTGGCAAAGCCGAACGGTTCGCCGCTCGCGTCACGCACTAGAAACGAGCTGACCTGAGTGTCGATCAGCTCGCCGGTGACGAAGTGCCGAAGCTGTCCGGGGCCTTGGTAGCGGCCGTGCTCACGGAGGATCGCCGCGCGCTTCATGCCGTCGTCAGTGTGAAAAGCGCGCAGCTCGATCTTCGAGACGTCCGCGTCGAGCGAGATCCCGAGCAGCTGTCGGCCCGCCTTGTTGACGAACATGACTGGACCTGCGAGGCCAGTCATGGCGACGAAATCATTGCTGTGTTGGACCAGAGCTTCGAAGCGGCGAGCTTGTTCTTCGGCGTGCGTGCGGCTTTCGATCTCGCGTTGCCTCGACTCCAGCAATTGAGCGTTCGAGATGGCGAGCGCTGCGTGCTCTGCAAGGTTGCGTGCGACTGCTTCGTCGTCTTCGTTGAATGCAGAAGAACCCGGCCCAACGCGACACAGTGACAGGATGCCCAGCATGCGCCCGCGGATCTCGAGCGGAAGCGCGATTAGGCTCCGCAAATCGAGATCATGGATGCGTGAGGCATACTCTTGGCTTAGCGAGGCGCGCAGCGCCTCTTCGTCGACGTTCGGAATCAGTACACCCTTCCGGGTTTGAATGATGCGTGCTCCGAGGCTGGAGCCGGCAACTGGGATCGGGCCGGCGCCTAGCAGGGCTTCGGCGGCTTTCATGCGAGCCGGATCGTCGAAATGAACGGCGCCAGAAACCAAGCTGCGCTCGTCTTCGGTCACTAGCGCGAGGACGCAGCCGCCGCCCAGCAGCGCTGCCATGCGCTCTGCCACCGTGCGCAGCAGCCGCTGGTAGTCAATCGTCGCTTCGGCGAACGCGCGCATGGTATCGGACAGCCCGTGGAGCCGTCGATCGCTTGAGACGAAGTCGCCTGTCATGGTCCCTACTCGGAGCGTCCGAGGATCCTCGATACTAGGATAGTCGCGAGCTTTTGGCTCGCAAAACGCGCGGCGCCTGGCGAAAATCGCTCCGCTCTAGTAAGCCCGGGGTTGATGTCTGTTTCCCAACGGCCTGTCCACGCCGAGGATGACCAAGCGTCGAATGCCGACGCCGCATGGTTTATCGATGGCGCCTACCTATTCAAGGTTTGGCAAAGCCTGAAACGAAGCGACCGCCTCGACTACCTAAAGCTTCGCAGCTACCTCGAGATCACCTTCGGCGCCGGCATCGAAGACGCCTACTACTTCAACGCGGACCCCGATCCGACCGGCGCGAAGATGAACGCTTTCCACAGCGCGCTCTCGTATCGCCCGCCGGACGGCCCCGGCATTCGCGTCAAGCTGTACTGGCTGCAAAAAAAATCGTTGTTTTGGCCGACGAGTTGGGGCGGCGGGCCCGTGCTGCACCCCGAGACGGCGCGCCACTTCGAGCTCGTACAGCAGAAAGCAGTGGATGTGGGTTTGGCATTTCATCTGATGCGCTCTCATGACCATCGAAAATGGCGCACGCTGTTCTTGGCCGCGGGCGACAGTGATTTTCATGAAGTGATCCAGCACCTAGTGGAGAACGAAGACGTGAAGCTGATCTTGATCGGCAGCGATCAGACGATCAGCGGCGAGCTATTGCCGTATGCGCGCGCAGTCGTGAAGATTCGGGATATCGCTGACCAACTCGCGCGGAGCTAGCATGCGAGCGGGCTCAGCGCGTTACGTTTCATGGCTGCTGGTTTTCGTGCTCGGGGTGTGCGTGGGGTGTCGCTCGAGTCGGACTGAGCCGGCGCCTGCGCCCGGCGCGTCAATCGCTGTCGTCGCCCAGCCGGCGCTGAGCGTTCCTTTGAGCGAGCCGCTGGTCAGCGCCGTCGCTGCGCCGAGCGCGGGGCCAGCTCGGATCGCAGGGCTTGCCGACTACTGCAATGACCGTTTCCAGTTCTGTGTAAAATACCCGACTCGACTGCGCGCCGAGCCTCCGCCAATCAACGGCGACGGCCAAAGCTGGAGCTCGCCTGACGGCGCAATCCAGATGAGCGCGTGGGGTATGCACCTTGGCGACCAAACCACGGACAGCTTGTGGAAGGAATCGACCGCTCCCGCCAAGGGCAAGACATTCACGGTCAAGACGCGCAGCGAGTCGTCGTTCATCGTTTCTTACAGTACGGCGTCGGACGCGAAGATCCACTACGAGAAGACCATCGTGAGTCAGGACGTCGTCATCACGCTTTCGGTCGAGTATGCCGCGGCGGGGCACACGGAGATCGATCCGCTGATGAACGCGCTGCAGAAGTCGCTCGGCTTCAGCGGCGGCGTTGACCCCTAGAAACGGTGTATGCTTCTGCTCTGAATCGACCCCGAGTGAGAACGCGATGACAACCAGAGCCATAGGTCGCTTCCAGACAATCCACGACGCGCGGCCGAGCCACATCGCGGCGCCGCCCATGGTCTGGCCGCCGCCGACCGCGCTGCTGACCGGGCAAATCGTCGAGCTAACGCCGTGCGTTCCGGAGCGCGACGCGCCCTTGCTCTTCGAGGCCCTGCGGGACGACGAGGTGTGGCAACACATGCCAGGTCGCCCGAAAAATGCCGAGGCATACGCGCGGGCCCTTGCTCAGAGGATCGCCGAGGGTCGCTTCACGTGGGTCCTGCGGTTGTTGCAACCGCACGCGGGGCTTGCCGTGGGTTCGGTCGTCGGAACATCGTCTTACATGGATGTCTCCGTGCCGGACGCCCGTCTCGAAATCGGCGCCACCGCCTACGCTCGCTCGGTGTGGGCCAGCAAGGTCAACCCGGACGCGAAGCTATTGCTGCTCAGGCACGCCTTCGAGACGCTCCACGCCGGGCGGGTGCAACTAAAGACGGACGTGCGAAACGTTCGCTCGCAGCAGGCGATCGCGCGGCTCGGCGCAGAGTACGAGGGAACGCTGCGGCGTCACCAACGCCGCGACGACGGCACCATCCGAGATTCCGTGTTGTTCTCGATCGTCGTCGAAGAGTGGCCGAGCGTTCGAGAGGCCCTGCTGGCGCGCGTGAATGCGCCGGACCGCCGCGGATAGATCGCTCTGCAAAGCGCAGTCGACTACTGCTGCGGCTTGTCCAACCCGTCGTTGTAGATGTTGATTGCGTCGTAGAGGTGCGGTTGCGCCGAGAGCAGCATCACCGAGCCGACAATCACTGCGCCGAGGCCGCCAAAAATTAGTCCCGAGCTAAGCGCCGAGGCACGACCCCTGTCCGTCTCGTGCCCGAGCGCGACCAACCCGGCGAATTCACAGCCGAGCCCGGTCATATCGAGGACGAAGCCGCCGATAGCGAGGTTGCGACCAACCCTAGCTTGCTGCTCCGCACGAGGGTTGCCCTGCACTGCGTGCACCAAGCCGACTCCGAACGTCGGCCCACCATAGCGCTCACCGTCTTTGACGAAGGTTGGCATGCCGCCCTCAACGACAGTCGTGATGCGCGGGCTGCGAGCGGGCTCATACGCCGACGAGCAGCCGCAGCTGAAGAACAACCCTAATAAGCCTAACAAGCCCAACGCGAATTCCCGCACGCGCCCTCCGTTCGAATTGCCGTGTCTCCTAATGCGGAATCGGCCGTCAGGCAAGAGACGTGAGTGGCGCGCTAAAACACGTAGCCGAGCGCAATCCCCGAATACGCAATCATGTTGGAAGCCTGCGGCTGGCAGGGCCAATAGCCCTCCGTGCAGGAGTAGGCCGAGCGATTCAGCAGCGTCGCGTAGCCGATGTAGTAGCGCACCAAAACATGCCCCTCGCGACCCTCAACGCCGATCTCGTTGTTCCAAAAGTGCGCGCGCTCCCAGACAGCGTAGGATACGGTATTCTCGCCGATTCCTTCGAAAATATCATTGAAGCCAGCGAGCCCGTTGCCGCTGTGTCCGGTGTAGTGAGCAGTCGACCATCCGCTGCCCAGAGTGAAGTAGCC
>DATCFJ010000227.1:0-12844 GCA_036509605.1 Polyangiaceae bacterium
GCTCGGGCCGTCGAGCGCGGTCGTGAGCGTTCGGTGACCAGCCTTGCGCAAGGCCGCTACGAACTCTTCCTTCAAGCGATCCGGCCGAAGGCTGGACAAGCCGACCTGCATGCCGCGCTCGGCCAGCTCGCTCACAATCTCGATGATCTTCGGGTGATCGCTAACCGCGGCGCCGACCAGCCCGACCTTCTTCACGTCGGCCGGGATCTTCTCGAAAATCAGCTCCTTGGGCACGATACGCATGCCCCCGTTGGTCGAGCGGCGCATCACGCAATACGTGCAGCCGCGCGAGCAGCCGCGTTCGCTCTCGATCAAAAACATGTTCGACAGCTCGGTATGCGGCGTTCGGATCGCGCTATATGCCGGCAACAGCGCGTCACTACACGCGCCGATCTTGGCGAGCGTGCTGCCGTGATGCGCGGGCACGAAGATATTCGGGTGCGCTGCTAGCCGCTCTAGAGCCGCCGCGCGACTCGGCGCTGCGTAAATGGTCTCGATCGCAAACTCGACGATACTCTCCGCCTCGCCCATCACGATCGCATCCACGATCGGAGCGAGCGGCAACGGGTTGGAGAAGGTGAGCGGGCCGCCCGCGAGGATGAACGGCGCCTGCTCGTCGCGGTGTTCGCGTAGCACCGGAATCCGAGACGCATCCAGCATGCGCACGAGACCCGAAATCTCGAGCTCGTAGGCGACGCTGACAGCGAGAATTGGAAATTCCCCCAACTCACGCAGGCTCTCGTAGCTGAGCGGGCGTTCGATCTGTGCGCCTGCCCGGTCGCCCTCGTCAGGCAGAAAGACGCGCTCGCACATTGCCCCCGGCATCGCCTGAATCGCCCGGTAGATCCGCTGGTAGCCCAGCGAGCTCATGCCCACGTGGTACGGCGAGGGGTACACGAGCGCGACCCGATTTGGGGCGTCCTTGTCGATGCGACCGACCTCGTCAGACAGGCGTGTCTGAATGAGGCGTCTTGTCGCAGCGGAGAGCATCGGTCCCGCGAGTATAGCTTGGTTTTCGCGGGCGCCAGCCAATGCTGCTAGCAGAAGCACCAGGAATGCTACTGTAGCTCAGTGAAACTTGGTCCTCCGGTGGAGCCGGCCAGCTCGCTTATCTTCGACTGGAACGCGGCGGACGACGCTAAGCCAGCGGCGCCGCGCGTTACGCTCCTGGACGAAACGCTACGCGACGGACTGCAGAGTCCGTCAGTGACGAATCCCACGTTGGACGAGAAGCTCGCCGGAATCGAGCTGATGAACGCGCTCGGCATCGAGTACGTAAACATCGGCTTGCCCAGCGCTTCAACCCGCGCGTTCGCAGAAGCGCTGGAGATGTGCCGCGAAATCGCACGCAGGCGTTGGCAGATCCGCCCGGTTTGCGCGGGTCGCACACTGGAAGAGGACGTGTCTGCAATCGTCGAGGTGTCGCAGCGCGCGGGCCTGGCCGTCGAGGCTTCACTGTTCGTTGGCTCGAGCCCGATTCGCGCCGTTGCTGAAGATTGGGATTTGGGGTTTTTGCTGAGCCGCTCCAAGGGCGCTATAGACGCGGCGCGCGCCGCTGACTTGCCGGTGACTTTCGTCGCCGAAGACTCGACGCGCGCTCTCCCAGACACGCTGCGCGCGCTGCTCTCGCTAGCCGTGGAGCGCGGCGCGGCACGCGTCTGCCTGTGTGACACGGTCGGCTTTGCGACGCCGGCGGGCGCCGCGAAAATCACGCTGTTCGCCCGCGAAATCGTGGGCGCCCGGGTTGGTATCGACTGGCACGGCCACGACGACCGAGGGCTCGCGGTCGCGAACGCGCTCAGCGCGGCCCAGGCCGGCGCTGACCGCTTGCATGCGACTGCGCTCGGCATCGGCGAGCGCGTCGGTAACCCCGCGATGGAACTGCTGCTGCTCAACCTCGCGCTCACGGATGCGCCCCGCTCGCTCGCGCAAGTCACCGCGTACTGCGAACATTTCTCGCGCGTGCTCGGCGTAGAGATCGCGGACAACCAACCGCTCGTCGGCAAGAACGCGTTCCGAACAGGGGCGGGCGTTCACGCCTCCGCGATCGTCAAAGCCGAAGCCAAGAGCGAATGGCTCGGAGACCATGTGTACAGCCTGCTCTCGGCTGCCAGCATCGGCCAGAGTGCGGCCATTGTAATCGGCCCAATGTCGGGTGCTTCGAACGTGCAACATTGGCTCAGGACCCGCGGCATTGCCTCGAACGAAACGCTCGTGCGCGCCATTCTGCAACGAGCCAAAGGCTCGGATCGCGTGCTGCAGGACGAAGAGCTGTTGTCGGTGGTCCGCCGGGCGCGGCAGGAAATGTAAGCGGTCCCGGGCGCACGCCCACTTTTACCGCTAATTATTGGCGGTTTTCGCCATTTGCACTCAGGAATCCCGGACCAGGGTCGTTCACTACTGTCGTGAGTGATTCCCTAGAACCGATGCTGTCGGCGCGTGCCAAGGTGCAGCACATTCCGACCAGTTTGATCAGCGGCGCTACGGCGCACACCGTCAAGCCGAAGCTCGAAGCACCGAGCGCAATGTCCCCGCTGAGCCCGCGGCGCAGACTGTCGTTCAACGTCATCGCCCTGGGCGCCGTATCTGCGGTGCTCGGATTGGGCGGAGCCGCAAGCGTGTCCCGCTTTCGCGCACGTCCAGCGCCGGTGATGCAAATCGTCAGTGGCAACCCGACGCTGAAGAAGGGCTCCGACGGCGCCAGCGTTCGCTGGCACGCCGCGACGAGCAAGTTGTTCCTCGATGCTTCGCTCGACCAGCTCGGCCCGCGTGCCCGCGAAGTGGTGCAGCTGGGCTTCGGAACCTGGCTCAGCAGCGGCGCCAAACTTCCAAACCTCAGCTTCGACTCGACAGCCGGTGCGAAATTCGGCCAAGAGCCGAACGGCAAGAGCGAGATCATGTACGGGCCGATCAAGCTACAAGGCCACGAAAACGATCTCGCGCTGACCGTCACGTTCTCCGACCCGAAGACGGGCGAGGTCGTCGAAGCCGACATGATCTTCAACAACAATCACCCCTATGGTTTGTTGCCGTATCAGGCCGCCGCTGGCGCGATGACCGCAAGCGATATGACTGCGTGCGCTCAAAAATACGACCTGCAGAGCATCGCCACACACGAGGCGGGTCACTTCTTCGGCCTGGGGGAGGACTACGACTCGACCGTCGTCACGATGTACTACACGACCGGTCGCTGTGAGACGAACAAGCGCGTGTTGCAGGGCACCGACGAGACGACGATGGACGCCTTGTACATCACCAGCGACACGCAAGTCGCGAGCAGCCCTGACGACCCCAACACGGACACCGTGACTGCCAAGGGTTGCGGCGGCGCGCGCATCGGGCAAGGCAACGCAGGTGGCGCGGCCCCAATTTGGTCACTGCTTGGTCTGCTCGGTTTCGTGGGCTTGCGCCGACGAAGGCGCTGAGCTCGAAGCCGGGTTAGGGTCGGCGCAGTCTCCGCTCCATTTAGACCCGGGCCGAGTGGTCAGCGTCCGAGCCTGGTGTATGCTCGCGCGCATGAAGCTTGCTCATTCCGTCGCAGCGTTCGCCGCGGGCTGAGCGCTCGATCGCCATGGCCAACCGCTCGCCGGACTCCTCCAAGCTACGCTTCTTATTCGTTCATACCGCGACGCGCCCCCCGCTGGGCGCCGATACCTGGATTCAAGCGCTGATCATTCGGCACTTGGATCGCAGCCGGCACGAGGTAAACGTCGCCTGCGCGACCGGGCCCGAAAGCCAGCCGACGCCGACGTTCAGCGCGCTCGGCGACATCCCTGAGCTTTCGATCAAGCCCGTCAACTTCGGCTCCGAGCTGTTCGCAAAGTCGCTCGTTGAACGCGGCGAAGCGGCCTGGGACCACAGTACCGACCCGGGCCCGGTGCGCGCGGACCTCGGCATCGCGCCGGACGCGCCGGTCGTCATCTGTGTCGCGCGCATTTTTAGGGGCAAGGGGCAAGCCTTGCTGATCCAAGCACTGGCGTTGCTCACTCGCAAGCTGCCGCAAATCAAGCTGCTGATCGTCGGTCAAGATTATCCGCCCAAGAACAACCACACGAACGAGCTGCGGGCGCTGTGCGCCGAGCTCGGCGTCACGGGCAACGTCATCTTCACGGGCCTGCGCAGCGACGTGCCCCGCTTGCTGGCCGCAGCGGACATTTTGGCCATGCCGTCCTTCCAGGAGCCCTTCGGCTTGGTGTACGCGGAAGCCATGGCTATGAAGAAGCCCGTGATCGCGTTCGACAACGGCGGCACGCCGGAGGTCGTCGAGCACGAAAAGACCGGCCTGCTATCGCCGCAAGACGACGTGCCCGCGCTAGCCGCCAACCTTAGGCGGTTAGTAAAGGACCCCGAGCTGCGAACGCGAATGGGCGAATACGGAAGGCAACGAGTCGAGACGCGCTTCGTACCGCGGCGTCTGGCTGAAGATGTAGCGCGCGTCTACACCGAAGTCATGGGCCGGACTAGCGCCTCGTGAGTGATTCGACGAAGCCCGCTCCGGCTACCAAGCCCGCGGCTAGCCAAGAAAAGAAACAGCGCCGCGCGCTGAGTCACGTAGGCGGCGAAGTGCGCGTCGGCGGCGGCTCGGAGCGAGACCGCGAGCTGCTCACTCACGCGCTAGCCGTCGATCCTGACGAGACCGCGACAATGGCCCACGTGCACGGCTTTCATAGCTACCCGGCACGCCTGCACCCGACCACCGCGCGCCGCTTGTTGGACGGCTTCTCACCGGCAAACGGGCGCATTCTCGACCCATTTTGCGGCAGCGGAACGGTGCTCGTGGAAGCTCGTCAGCTCGGGCGCCACGCATTCGGCATCGACGCCAACCCGCTCGCCGTCGAGCTCTGCACGCTGAAGTGCCGAGGCGCGAGCGCGGATTTTTTGGAAGAGCTACTGACGGCGGCAGCAGGAGTGACCGCCCACGCGGACGCTCGGCGGCTCGCCAAGTCCGGTCCAACCCAACGCTACGGCGCGGCCGATCGCGACGTATATGATGCTCACGTCTTGCTCGAGCTGGACGGCCTGCGCGACGGCATCGCGAAGATAAGATCTACGGAAGTACGGCGCGCGTTGTTGCTCGTCCTGTCGGCAGCGTTGACCAAGGTCAGCAAGCGCCAGGGTGACACTGCTCCGCGCACGACGCCCAAGCGCCTAGCAGGCGGCTTTACGATTCGCTTTTTCGAAACAAAAGCCAAGGATCTGGCCAAGCGTGTTGCGGAATTTACGGCGCTGCTACCGCCCTCGGCGCCGGCAGCGAGGTGCGCCACCGGTGACGCTCGGGATCTGTCGCTGATCACGGAGGGGTCGCTCGACTTGATCGTGAGCTCCCCGCCTTACCCTGGCGTGTACGACTACTTTGATCACCACGAGCTTCGCCTGCGCTGGCTGGGGCTCGACGACCGGCAGTTCGAGGCCACCGAAATCGGCGCGCGCCGTCGCTTGTCGGGTATCGGCTTTCAGGCCGCAGTCGAAACTTGGGAGAGCGAATTCGGCGCCTGTCTCGACGCGTTCCGCGAAGCGCTCGCGCCGCAGGGCAGTATCGCGCTAGTGATCGCCGACTCGGTGCTCGGCGGCCGGGCGCTGTACGCCGACGAGGCCATGCGTGTGCTCGCCCAGGAACACGGCCTGGTGCTTGCCTGCTTGGGGTCTCAAGAACGCCCATACTTTCACGAACCTACGCGCGCCGCGTTTCGAGCCAGCCCGCGCCGCGAGCACGTTCTGGTATTGCGGCATCCGAGTCGCAAAGCCGAACGCAGACGATGAAGCCCCAGAACCGCCTCGCCACGGAAACTAGTCCGTACCTTCTTCAGCACGCCCACAACCCTGTCGCCTGGTACCCCTGGGGTCCCGAGGCGCTCGGTCGCGCGAGCGCTGAAAACAAGCCCATCTTGCTGAGCATCGGCTACGCGGCATGCCACTGGTGCCACGTCATGGAGCGCGAGTCGTTCGAGAACGAAGCCATCGCCGCCCTGATGAACGAGCACTTCGTGTGCATCAAAGTCGACCGCGAGGAGCGTCCCGACTTGGACGAGATCTACATGGCGGCGACCGTCGCGCTGTCGGGCAGCGGTGGCTGGCCGATGACCGTGTTCTTGACTCCCGAGCAACAGCCGTTCTTCGCCGGCACCTACTTCCCGCCGGTGGACAAGTACGGCAGGCCTGGCTTTCCGACGTTGCTGAACAACATCACCGCGCTCTGGCAAAGTGATCGCAGCACGCTGCTCGAGCAAGCCGCGGAGCTTGCCGAACACATCGCGGACCAAGCTCGAGTAGCGGCGCCATTGGCGATTGGTCGACAAGCATTGCAGGCGGCTGCAAGCCAGCTGCGAGGGAGCTTCGACCCGCGTTACGGAGGCTTCGGAAAAGCCCCCAAATTTCCGCCTTGCTCTAGCCTTTCGCTGCTGCTCCGGCAGTACCGAAACGCAGCTAGCGAGGAGTTGCTCGAAATGATCACGAGCACGCTCGACGGCATGAAGAACGGCGGCATTTACGATCACGTCGCAGGCGGCTTCGCGCGCTATTCGACCGATGAGCGCTGGCTCGCACCGCACTTCGAGAAGATGCTGTACGACAACGCGCAGCTCGCCAGCGTCTATTTGGACGCATTCCAGGCGACGCGTGACGCTGACTACGCGCGCGTCGCGCGTGAAACGCTCGACTACGTGATCCGCGAGATGCAGGAGCCGGGCGGCGCATACTTTTCGGCGACGGACGCCGACAGCGAAGGGGTCGAGGGCAAATTCTTCGTCTGGACGCTGGACGAGGTCATCGAGATTCTAGGAACAGAAGCGGGCGATCACTTCGCCGCGTATTACGACGTCAGCGCCAAGGGCAATTGGGAGCAGCAGAACGTGCTCAATACGCCACGCGCGCTGGAGCGCGTGGCCGAAGAGCTCGGCATGCCCGCACCGGTGCTCCGCGCTGAGCTCGAACGCTCGAGAAAACAACTATACCAGGCTCGAAAGCGGAGGGTTCCGCCGCTGCTCGACGACAAGATCCTGAGCTCCTGGAACGGGCTGATGCTGTCGGCGATGGCCGCTGGCTACCGCGTGCTCGGCCACCGCCACTACCTAGACTCCGCGCAACGCGCCGCCGACTCAGTGCTGACTCGCATGCGTCGCCCAGACGGCGGGCTATTTCACACCGCTCGTGGCGCCCGTGCGCACGTCCCAGGCTTCCTCGAGGACTATGCGTTCCTCTCCGATGGGCTGATCGCGTTGTACGAGGCCGGCGGCTCGGAGCGCTACTTGCACGAAGCGGAGCGACTGATCGAGCGCATGTTGCTCGACTTCGACGATGAAGCCACGGGCGCGTTCTTCAATACGGCCAAGGACGGCGAGCCGTTGATCGCGCGTCCGCGCGAAGGTCACGACGGCGCGATCCCCAGCGCAAACGCTGTTGCCGCGCGAGCACTCGCCAAGCTCGCCAGCCACCTCGATCGCCACGACTACCGCGAACGTGCTGCGCGCGCGCTTCGCGCCTACGGCAAGCTTGTCGAACGCTCGCCGCGCTCGTTTGCTACAGCATTGTGTGTCGTTGACTATTTGCTGCAATCTCCGCTGGAGCTGGTGTTGGTCGGCAACCCCGGCGAGCCCGGTTACGAGACGCTACGCAAAGCCCTCGGCGAGCGTTACTTGCCCAACGCCATCTTTGCGCACGTTCAGCCCGCGGAGGGCGAGTCGAGCAAGGTCCCGCTTGGCCAAGGCAAGGGGTTGGTCAACGGCAAGGCTGCGCTTTACGTGTGCCAGAATTTCACGTGCAACGCGCCACTCGTAGACGCGGCCGAATTGGATCGCGCACTTGGTCAGGTCATGCCGGTAAACTCTGCACAGAGCATCGCGCGCCAAGCGTTGGTCGGCCGCGCTACGCAAGCTGGCACGGCGAACCGAACGGAACGGCTCGGGGCAGAAGCTCGCGCCCAGCTGGCCGACACCAGCTTGTTCGTCAGCAGCATCGGCTTTGGTGGCTACCGCATTGACGACGTTCACCCCGAGCACCGCGCGGCGCTCGAGCTCGCGGTACGCTCGGGCATCAACTTGATCGACACCTCTACGAACTATAGCGACGGCCGCAGTGAGCGACTGATCGGAGAGGTGCTGGCGCAACTGATCGACAGGCGTGAGCTCAGGCGAGACGAGGTCGTCGTCGTCTCCAAAGCGGGCTACGTCCAGGGCCGCAACCACACGCTTGCCAACGCGCGCAAGCAAAACGGCGTGCCTTTTCCGGAAATGGTCGAATACAGCGAAGGACTCTGGCACTGCATTCACCCTGAGTGGCTCGCGGATCAACTCACTCGCTCGCTCGATCGGCTCGGGCTAGAAACGCTCGATGTGCTGCTGCTGCACAATCCGGAATATTTCCTGGCTGACGCGGCCAAGCGCGGCCAAGGCCCGATCGCGAGTGTAAGGGCTGAGTTCTACCGCCGACTCGAGCAGGCGTTCCGTTATCTCGAAGGCCAGGTGAAGGAAGGCCGCATCGCTTACTACGGGGTGTCGAGCAACACCGCAGCCGGCGCCGCGGACGGGCGCGACGGCACGGACTTCTCGCGCATGCTCGCTGCAGCCCGAGCCGCGGCTCCAGAGGGCCATCACTTCCGAGTCTTGCAGGTGCCGTTGAACCTGCTCGAGAGCGGGGCGCTCTTCGCCGCGGACGGTCGCTCCGAGGGCGTGCTCACACAGGCCGAACGACAGGGCGTCGCAGTGCTCGCGAACCGCCCGCTGAACGCAATCAGCGACGGGAGCATCCTGCGTTTGTCTGAGCCGGTCCGCCCAGAAAATCCCCCAAAATTCGAGCTGGTTCGCAGTAACCTGCTGGCGCTCGAGCGCGAGTTCCGAACCACGATCGCGCCTTCGCTCGAGCTCGGTCCGGGCATCGAAGCCGATGACCTATTCGCGTGGGGCGATCGCATGCTCGAGATCGAGCCGCGCGTCGCCAGCCTAGTGCAGTGGCAGGAAATTGAGGCGCATGTAATCGCTCCTGAGCTGGGCAAAGTGCTGCGCGCCCTCGACGGCGCACTGAGTGGTGAGCTCGCTGAGCGCTTCCGTGATTTCCGCGGTCGCTACTTGCGTGACTTGGAGGGGTTGTTCCTGGCGATGCGCGCCCGCGCCGCCGAGCGCAGCGCGACGCGTTTGCGTGGCATCAGGGTTGCGCTCGACGCGCACCTCGATGAGCCACTCCGCGCCGAACCGCTATCCCGTCGAGCCCTCGTCACGCTGCGCAGCCTGCCAGGGCTGACGAGCGTTCTGCTCGGCGCCCGAACGCCCGCGTACGTCGAGGACGCGCTACGCGCTCTGGCCTTACCGAAAGCCTCGGACCCCGTCGGCGCCCTCGGCGCGGTCCGAGCGCTCTGATTTCCAGGCATTCCAACTGGTTGAACCAGTTGTGGATGGTGCTAAGAAATAGTCGGAGGTCGGCTCGTGCATCCAGCCATCGCGTCGCTGTTCGTGGTCGCAAGTTCCGCGTGGAATGTGGCCGGTTGGGTCGCGCTGCTAAGAGCCACCCGCGCTCGGACCGTGTCGACGGACACGCCTGCTCCTCCAGTGAGCGTGCTGAAGCCTCTAAACGGCGCCGACGAGGGGCTGTATCAGAACCTGCGCGGCTTCTTCGAGCAAGATCATCCCCAGCTCGAGCTCGTCTTCGGAGTGACGAACCCAAGTGATCCGGCATTGTCGGTTGTCACTCGACTGCGCGAAGAGTTTCAAGACGTGTGCTGCAAAGTCGTGATTCACGACGGGAGCACGGCGCTGAACCCAAAGGTGCGTAACCTGCTCGGCATGCTGCCCCACGCCACGCACGACCTACTGCTGATCAGCGACAGTAACGTGCGCGCGCCGAAGCACTACGTCTCCGAGCTTGCCCGCTTGCACGCAAGCACCGGCGCCGGCATCGTAACCAACCTGTTCGCGGGCAGCGACGAGCAGACGCTCGGGGCGGCGCTCGAGAACGTGCAACTGAACGGCTTCTGCGCAGCCGGTTCCGCCTTGCCGACGCTCAGCGGCGACGCCGCAGTAATCGGCAAGTCCACGCTGTTTTCTCGGGCAAGGCTGGACAGCTTGGGTGGCCTAGCGCGGCTCTCGTGCGTGCTCGCCGAAGACTTCATCTTGGGCAAGATGTTCGAGAACGCTGGCCTGCGCGTAGTCATCGCTCCGACTGTGCTCGAGAACCCGAATCGAAGGCTGTCTTTGCGGGCGACGTTTGCGCGTCATCTTCGTTGGTCGATGTTACGCTGGCGATTGCGGCCAGTGGCCGCCTTGCTCGAGCCCTTGACCAGCCCGCTGCTGATGCTGCCGTTCGCCTGGCAGCTGCTCGGCTCGAGAGCCTTGCTCTGGTTTGCGCTCGTCCTCGCCATTCGAGATTTGGGTGGTTGGGTCGCGCTGCGCGGCTGGCGGCGGGCGTGGATCCCGATTCTGCTCGGCCCGCTACGTGAGCTCGCGGCACCCGTTGCCTGGGTGGTAGGAGCGTTCAAGCGGCACGTCACTTGGCGCGGCCAACGCCTGCGCTTGTCCGCGGGCACGCTGCTCTACGCGGAGGCTGGGAAGGCCCGCTAAAGATCAGCCGAAGCGCGCGGTCAGGTCGGGCGGGAGCGGCTTGACCGCGCGAATACCGAACACCTCCAGGTCGAGCACGCGACGCACGACTTGAAACTCGCTACACAGCTCACTGACCTCGAGGTCGAGCCCAAGCACGTCGCCCCGCTTCACGCGGCGCTCGATGGTTTCGGCTAGCTGGGCCATGCGCAGCGCGCCGAAGTTCGAGCACGCCCCCTTCACGGAGTGAATGATGCTGAGCAGCTTGCGCTCGACGCGCTCATCGGCGGCTTCGCGCAACGTCTCCAAACGGCGATCCATGTCTTCCACGAAGATCAGCGACAGCTCCTCGACGATGCGTGGCGAGCCCGCTTCGTCGGCTAGCTCCTGGAGTCGCGATAGGTCCACTGACGACGGTGGAGCACTGGAGCGGCGCTGAGCCTCGAGCGCTTGGGGCTCCTGAATCTCGACAGGAGGCCGTTCGGCGCTCGCCGCAGCGGGGTCGCGCACCGCCATCGACAGCCAGTGAGAAGCCTTGCGGCGCAGCGTGGCCAGTGAAAACGGCTTGGCGATGAAGTCGTCCATCCCGGCTTGCAGGCAGGCCTGACGCGCGCCTGGCACAGTACCAGCAGTGACCGCCAAGATCGGGACATGTTGACCCGGGTCTTCCACGGCGCGGATCTGCCGAGTCGCTTCTAGACCATCCAGGTCTGGCATGTGGCAATCCATCAGCACGAGATCGTACCTGCCCCCGTGGAACTTGCGCACGGCTTCACGTCCCGTCGGCGCCAAGTCGACCTCGCAATTCAAGGTCTTCAGCACGCGCTCGATTAGCACGCGGTTGAACTCGTTGTCTTCCGCCAACAGCACGCGATGAACCTCGTTCTCGGCGCCCAGCCGAAATCCGATCGGAGTCATCGCGCGCGGCGGGTTCGATTTCGCCTGCTCGGTGACGTCGCTCAAAATCTGATCGATGACGGAGAGCAGCTCCTCCCCTGCGCGGTGCACGTTCTGAGCCGCCTGACGCTGCTCGGGATCGAGCGAGCTTTCGAGCAATAGCTCGCTCGCGCCGATCACGACGGTCATCGGGGTGCGCAGCTCGTGGCCAAGCTGCGACGAGGCAAATTGCAGCGGATTCGAGGGCTCGTCGCGAAAGCGGTGCGCGAAGCGAAGCAGCAACGTCTGCCACTGCTCGAGGTCCGGCACGCGGCTCGGATCGACACCAGCCGAAGCCAGCTCTTCTAACATCTCCGGTGGCAGAGACAGAGGAGGCTCACTGGAGCCTTTAGTCATGCGACGTCCCGGGATAGATCCAGCGTCGCGATGCGGCGGTAAAGCGTGGCGCGACCGATACCGAGTAGCTTGGCAGCTTTGCCGACGCTGCCCTGAGTGGCGCGCAGCGCGCGTTGAATCGCGCGCCGTTCCAGCTCGCGCAGCGGGAGAATCTCGTGCTCTACATGACCGTTCGAGCCGGAGCCGTTGTTCGGCACGATCGACAAGCCGAGCGACGGCAGACCGAGCTCCCGGATATCGGGCGGCAAATCAGCCAGTGTGATCTCGTCCCCGCGGCACGCCAGTAGACTGCGATGCACGACGTTCTGTAGCTCGCGCACGTTGCCAGGCCAGCGGTGCCGCGACAATGCTTCCAGCACCTCGGGCGAGATGCGGTGCACTTGACGACCGACGTCAGAGGTCAGCGTGCGCAAGAAGTGCCCGACCAGGTGCGGAATGTCTTCCACCCGGTCACGCAGCGCGGGCAGGTGTATGGGGTACACGACCAGACGGAAGTACAAGTCCTCGCGGAAGCGACCGGCCTCGACCTCCGCCCGCAAGTCGCGGTGCGTCGCGCACACCATGCGAACGTCGATCGGGATCTCGCCGGCGCCACCGACGCGGCGAATCGTCTTTTCTTGCAGTGTGCGCAGCAAGCTGGCCTGCGTCGTGAGGCTCATCTCACCGATCTCGTCCAAGAGCAGAGTGCCGCCGTTGGCTTGCTCGAAACAGCCGCGGCGCATCTGAGTCGCGCCGCTGAATGCGCCGCGCTCATGCCCAAATAGCTCGGACTCCTGCAACGACTCTGGAATGCCGGCGCAATTGATGGCCACGAACGGGCCGCGTCGGCGCTGGCCGCCGCTGTGAATCGCGCGCGCGACTAGCTCCTTGCCGGTTCCGCTCTCGCCCGACACGCACACCGCGACTTCACTCTCCAAGACCCGTTGCACCTGATGGGCCAGCTCGCGCATGGGCGGGCTCTTGCCCACAATCGCGCCCAGCACGGAACGTTCTGTCATCGCACTTTCCAGGCGGCGCACGTTGATCAC
>DATCFJ010000228.1:0-4909 GCA_036509605.1 Polyangiaceae bacterium
GTGGGCGTCGTCGTAGCCACCCAAAACCCGATGGATTTGGACTATCGCGCGCTGAGCAACGCGGGGCTGTGGTGCATTGGGCGGCTGCAAACGGACGCTGATCGGGCGCGGGTGCTCGATGGGCTCGCGGCGGCGCGCGGACTCGAAGGGGCGGACGCCGATTGTGATCGTGAGCGTGGCGCACCTAGACGACGAGGAACGCGCGCTCGTGCTCGGGGTGCTCCTAGAAGAAGTTCTCTCCTGGGTGCGTACGCTACAGGGCTCGCAAAAGCTGCGTGGGTTGGTCGTGTTCGACGAGGTGTACGGATTTTTGCCGCCGCATCCCGCCAATCCACCGACGAAGCGACCGCTCGTGGCGCTGATGAAGCAAGCGCGCGCGTTCGGCGTGGGCGTCGTCGTAGCCACCCAAAACCCGATGGATTTGGACTATCGGGCGCTGAGCAACGCGGGCTTGTGGTGCATTGGACGGCTGCAAACCGACGCCGATCGGGCGCGCGTGCTCGATGGGCTGGCGGCAGCGCGCGGACTCGAGGCCGCGGACGACGAGCTCCGCACGACGCTGCAACGACTAGCGCCACGTTGGTTCGTGGTGCGCAACGCGCACGCGACGTCCCCACCCATTTTGATGCAACCGAGATTCGCGATGTCGATCTTGCGCGGGCCGATGACTCGGACGGAGATCCGCGCGGCACGCGGGGTCAAAGATGGCGCCGCGCCAATCCCAGGCGCCGCGGCGGCGATTGCGCCGGAGAGCGAAGTGTCGCCGGTCAGCGACCCTTGGACGTCAAAGGTCACCCGGCGCGCGCTGAGCGCAGTAAACTGAGGGGGGCCGCTGCGGCGAAGGACCAGATGCCGGAAACTCAGCCCGTGATAGTATCGCTAGCAATGGATCCCGCCCGCCGCCGAGCGCGCTACGACGACCTGCTGGCGCTCCCCGAAGCGGTGCGCGCGGAGATCTTAGGGGGGGAAATCACGACCTTACCGGCGCCGCGCCCGCGTCATTCGAAGCCGCAAGGTGCTATTCGCCGCTTCATCGGCGGTCCGTTCGACGACGACGACGGCTTCGGGGGACCCGGCGGCTGGTGGATTTTCGTCGAAGTGGACGTGCAGCTCGGCGACGACGTGGTGCGACCTGACTTGTCCGGCTGGCGACGTGAGCGGTTGCCTGAGCCGGACACGCGCCCGATTCAGGTCGTTCCAGATTGGGTGTGCGAGGTGCTTTCCGAGTCGAACGAGGCACACGACCGAGTCACCAAGCGCAGCTTGTATGCCAAGCATGGGGTGACCCATTACTGGATAGTGGATCCCACGGCGCTGACTCTCGAGGCGCTGACTCTCGAGGCTGGGCGGTGGGTGGACGCGGGCTCGTTCGACGAAACGTCCGTGGCTCGGATTGAGCCGTTCGATGCAGTCGAGCTCCCGGTCGGGCGGCTATTTCTGCCGAAGCGCCCCCGTGTTGAGTAGCTAGACTTCGCCAACCCGGGCCGACTCAGGACTTATGCTAAACGGCGGCGAGTTTTACGTCGGAAGGCCGACATAGATTCGACGGTGCGGCGGCTTGGAGCAAGGACTTCTCAGCACAAGTTTACGTCTGAACCGCGACGTAACGACCGAACCCTTCTGCTATAGTCCCGCTCGATGGACGTCGAGAGCCTGACCCCGGCCGAGCGTGAGTGGCTCACAGCCGACGAAGCGCTGTGGCAGCGTGCACACCGCATCGTGGCGCAGAATCCCGGCCTCGATCTCAGCGACGTTTACCATACGCTTCGGAACTTCCAGCGCTCGCCCGAAGAACGGTTGCGACGCGGTTTGAGGCATGGACGCACTCGCGCTCGAACCCTCTGAGCGCGAGTTCCTCGCGGCGCTTCAGCGTCTCGGCGTCCGCTACCTAATCATTGGGATGTCCGCGGCCCTTCTGCAGGGTGCGCGGGGCGTCACTGAAGATGTTGACCTGTGGTTTGAACGGCTCGACGAGCCCGGGATCGGCGAGGCAGCTCGGGCCGCGAACGGATTCTGGATCTCTGGCACGTTCGGCACGCGACCACCCGGCCTCGGTGGCCTCGGCCTCGAGGATCGGTTCGACGTCGTGCTCACGGCCAATGGCCTCGGCGATTTTGCAACCGAGTACGCTGGCGCACGCACCATTCTCGTCGACGGGCTCGAGCTTCGCGTTCTTCCGCTAGCCCGCATTCTGGCGAGCAAGCGAGCCGCCAACCGCCCAAAGGATCAGGCGCAGATCCCGGCGCTCGAGGCCGCACTCGCCGTAGAACGCGACGGCAGCGGTGAGTTGCCCGGGGCGTAGCAGCGCTTGCCGGCCTAGGTATAGTCAACAAGGCTGATCTGAGCGAGCTCGCCGGCCCGGTACTCGTGAGCTTGCTGCGCAGTCGTGGTATCGCCACTGATCGAGGTGGACGGAATACCGCTCAAGGTTCTGAGCATCGAACGCATCATTGCGAGCAAGCTCGCAGCGGGCAGAGCGAAAGACCTGGCCGCCATCCCCGCGCTCGAAGAAGCGTTAGCGGCGCTCTCGGACACCGAGTGAATTCACGGCTGACCCACGACAAGGACGGCCCGCGGCCGCGCTTGGCGAAGATTGCGCCGCGCCGCCAACGACGTCGGTAGTAGCAGCGCTTGCGGGCCTAGGTATTACCGGTTATACTTGTTGAGCGATGAAGACAGCCATCTCTCTGCCGGACGATCTGTTCCACGCCGTGGATGCCAAAGCCCGCGCGCTCAAGATGTCGCGCAGCAGTCTTCTGGCTCAGGCCGCGCGTGAGTTCATCGAAAAGCGCGAGCCCGCGAGCAACGCTACTGATGCTTGGAATCACGCGCTCGCTCGCTCCGGACAGCCGGGTGACGACCCTACTGCGGTCGCATTTCGAACGCGGAGCAAGCGCGTCGTCAGGGAGTCGTGGCAGAAGTCCCGCTGATCAAGCGTGGCCAAGTCTGGTGGGTCGACTTCGGGGAGCCGCGCGGCTCTGAACCAGCGTACCGCCACCCCGCGCTCGTCCTACAGCGCGACGAGGTCAACCGGAGCAATCTGGCAACCGTCGTGGTCTGCGTGCTCACGAGCAACAAGATCCTCGCGCGAGCACCGGGCAACACCTTGCTCCCCAAGCGCGCGACTGGCCTTCCACGCGACTCTGTCGCCAACGCTTCGCAGATCGCGACAGTCAACAAGGCTGATCTAATCGAGCTTGCCGGCACGCTATCCGTGAGCTTGCTGCGCAGCGTAAACGACGGCTTGCGTTGGTTTCTGGAGCTCTCTGATTGATTGCGCGTGATTGGCGAGAGGAGAACGGCCAAGTCGACAAGGTTTTTAGATGGGCCCCTCCAGGGCGCTCAGCAGTAGCTTTCTGAATACTAGAGCGGTCGCCTGCCAGGCGCCGTCCATCGCAGCTATTCCGGCGGTGCCGTATCCTCCATCCGGCCGCGGCCGCAATCGCACGACCGGCGGAAGCCCGTAGCGCATGAACAGGAAGTTGGCCCAAATGCGCGCCGTGCGGCCGTTGGCGTTGACGAATGGGTGGATGCGCACCCACTCGGAGTGAGCCCATGCGCTCAGATCGATGACGGCGGCCAGCCCATCGGCGTCCAACTCGGCACCCGCGGGGTAGCGCGCGTCGAGTGCAGCAACGACGCTTTGCAGCCGCTTTTCGAAGGCTGCAAGCTCGCGAGCCACGCGCGACGGCGCGACTCCCCGCTTAGCCCCTACCCAGACTTGTATGTCCTTGAGGCCAGGCTCGCCACGGAAACGCCCAACGTACCGCACGCTCGGCACCTTTAACCCAGCCAGGGTGTCCGCTTGCCATTTGCGCGCGGCTTCCACAGTGGGGGTCGCCCGGCGCGCCGCGCTGTCGCGGACACCGCGCAGAACCTGCGAGAGGTTCTTCCGAAGCCTCGCGCTGTCCGCGTCCCAATCAGCCACGAAGCAGGTCGTGGACCATGGTTTGCGCGGGGCCGGCAGCAGGGCGCAAGCTTCCCTCTAGTGGATCATTGCGGCCGAGACTGGCTTCGCTCTCGACGAACTGCGAGATGGCCGATTCGAAACCGGGGTCCCGCTCGCGGCATGCTTTCAACCGCGCAATGGTACGCTCCATGTCGGCTTGAACCTCCGCCGCGCGCTTTTCGATAAACCCTTGCACTGCCTCGTTGACGAGGCGATTGATCGGCGTCTTGAGCGCCTTGCCAAGCACCTCGAGCCCCTGTTTGAGCGCGGGGTCGAGCCGGAATGTCGTGGCCCTGGGCTCAAGGATGGCAGCAGCACGAGCTGCACGCGGTTTGCGCGTTCGGTGCTTGCCAACGGTCATGAGGACAAAGATAGCAACGCATTGCTGTGGTGGCAAATCAGCATTTTGGCATCACATGCACGACCTCGAATATTGGCAAACAGTACAAATAATTCCAGCATTTATCTATCAACCTGACCCGGGCCGAGCGTGAGTGGCTAACTGCTGACTAGGCAGTTTCGGACGGTCCGCCAGACGCAAAAAAGGCCCGAAGTTTTCACTTCGAGCCCTTTTCACATCTACCTGGCTAGACGAACGAGCTCAGCCGCCGGCCATCTTCGCGACTTCGCTGGCGAAGTCCGGCGCAACCGGCTTCTCGATGCCTTCGCCGCGCTCGAACCGCACGAAGCGGCTCAGCGTGACGTCCGCGCCGAGCTCTTTGGCCAACGAAGCGCGCAGGCCTTCGACGCTCTTGTCGGTGTCGATGACGCTTTGCTGCTCGAGCAGGCAGACGTCTTTCGCCCACTTCGCGAGCTTGCCTTCGATGATCTTCGGGCGCGCCGCATCCGGCTTGCCCTCTTCGATCAGCTGGGCATCAAAGATGGCCGCTTGTTGTGAGCGCGCGTCCGCCGGCATTTCCGAGACGTTCAGGAACTGCGGCGCCATCGCAGCGATTTGCA
>DATCFJ010000229.1:0-4853 GCA_036509605.1 Polyangiaceae bacterium
GCAGCTCCGGCGCCTTTTCCGCCGGCAGCCGCTCCTCCGGCGTTTGCGCAACCGCCACCAGCAGCTGCAGGCGCTCCGGCCGCGCCGGCGCCCGCCGGTTCGATACGCGTAGAGGCCGAGCTTGGCGCGCACAGCAGCACCAATTTCTACAAGGGCTTGAGCGGCAATGACGTGATCGATTCCGGCGGCATCTTCGTGTCGACGTATCAGATCCCGGAAATCGGGCAGACGCTGTCGATGCGCGTGTCGATGCCCGGTGGCTACGAGTTCGAAGCCGTAGGCGTCGTGCGTTGGACGCGCGAGGCGCCCAATTCGGGCTCCGACGGTCAGCCCGGTTACGGCGCGCAGTTCACGCAGATCACGCCGGAAGGTCGGCAGCTCGTGTACCGCTACGTTCGCAATCGCGAGCCGCTCTTCCACGACGATCTGTGAAGCCTTGGGGGATTGCCGTAGCGTGTCTCGGCCTGCTGGGGTCGTGGACGGGGCGCGCTAAGGCGGGGGATCCGTACCTTGAGTGGTACACGGTCAAGAGCCCGCATTTTCGCGTCCACTATCACGGCGGGCTCGAGGACATCGCGCAGCGCACGGCGAGTAGCGCCGAGTCAGTCTACGCGCGGCTCGTGCCGCAGCTCGGTTGGTCTCCCAAGGAAGTGACGGAGATCGTCGTCACCGACGACACGGACTCCGCGAACGGGTCGGCCTCGACACTGCCTTACAACACCGTGCGCCTATTCGCGACCGCGCCCGACGACATGTCTCCGTTGGGCGACTACGACAATTGGATAAACGAGCTCGTCACTCACGAATACACGCACATCTTGCAGATCGATAACACCTCAGGTCTACCGGCCATCGGCAACGCAGTGTTGGGCAAGACGTTCGCGCCCAACCAAGCGCAGCCGCGCTGGATTCTGGAGGGCTTAGCGGTCGTAATGGAATCCGCGCACACCTCCGGCGGGCGGCTCAAGTCCACGCAGTTCGACATGTATCTGCGGGCCGATGTGCTCGAGCACCGGCTCGCTCGCTTGGATCAAATCAGCAATCCTGCGCGGCGTTGGCCTGGCGGTAACCTCTGGTACCTATACGGCGCCGAGTTCATCGGCTGGATCGTGGACACCTACGGACCGGACACGTACGCCGCGGTCGCTGCCGACTACGGTGCGACGGTCATTCCGTGGGGAATCAATCGCTCCGTGCGACGGGTGACGGGGCGCACCTACGAGCAGTTGTATGTCGGTTGGCAAGCGTATCTGGAGCGCAAGTACGGGGAGCAAGTGCAGGGCGTGCGCGCCCGTGGCCTGCGCGAGGGCAGGCAGCTCACCCATCGCGGCTATGTCGCAGCAACGCCGCGCTTCATGCCAGCGTGTGCGGGCACGCAAGAACGAATCGCCTATGCACGCGATGACGGCGACACCACGGGCGGCGTGTACTCGATCTTGCCCGGCGCGGCAGAACCAGACGACACAGCCGAGTTGATCGCGCGCACCGGCGGGCACGGAGTCAGCTTCAGCGATGATTGTTCGCTGTTCTTCGATAACACGGCGCCTTCGCAGCGATTCTATTCCTTCAGCGATGTCTTTCGGCAGCCGGGTGGCACGCGTTCGACATCGGGTTACGAACGCAATCGGCAGCGCCTTACGGTCGGGGCACGTGCTAGCGCGCCCGACGTCAGCCCGGACGGCCGTTGGCTAACGTACGTGACCAATCGCGCCGGCACGAGCACGCTGCGCATCGCACATATAAACGCCCAAAATGAGCTGGAGAACGAGCGTCGCTTGGTACCGAGCGCGCTTTACGAGCAAGCCTACACACCGCGCTTTTCGCCGGACGGCACGCGCGTCGCGTACAGCGCTTGGACGCGCGGCGGCTATCGCGACATTCGCATCGTCGACGTGCACAGCGGCACGTTCTACGAACTGATGCACGATCGCGCGCTCGACCAACAGCCGACCTGGTCGCCCGACGGCAAGACGCTGTACTTCGTTTCGGATCGGACCGGGATTCCCAATGTCTACGCCTACGACTTCGAGTCGCGCGCACTCAGCCAGGTGACCAACGTGCTCGTTGGCGCCTACATGCCGGCGATCTCGAACGACGGCCGCAACCTGGTGTACGTCGGCTACGGCTCGCGCGGCTTCGACTTGTTCGAGCTGCCGTTGGATCGAAAGCGCTTCTTGCGCGCACCAGAGTTTCTGGACGATCGCGCGGACGGCTTCGAGCCCGGTTTCAGCCACGCTTGGACGGTCGAGAGCTACAACCCACTGCCGACGCTGCGTCCGCACGCATACACGCTAGCCTACGGCCTGGGTACGTTCGGCAACACGCTGACTGTCGCAACGAGCGGCTCCGACGCCGTCGGCCGACACGCCTTCGACGCCTCACTAGCGATCCCGACGACCGACAGGGGTGAGATCCAAGCGAGTGGCAACTACTCGTACAATCGCTTGCCATTTTCGTTCCGAGCCGGTGTGTTTCGCTCGGCAACGCCACGCGCCGACTACCGCTACGGCAATCAGCGCCCGCTAACGACCGAGCATCTGACTGGCGTGACCACCGGCATTTCCTGGGGCGCGCCAGGCGAGTTCGACGGCCAGGGTGTGGCCCTCAGCTACACCATCGCCGATTTCAGTCGCGACCTGCCCGTGGGAACGCGCGCCGATCCGTACTCGCTCGTCACGGTGACGCCCGAACGCGGCTACCTCGCCGTGCTTCGGCTGGGCTACGGCTACAGCAACGTCCAGAGTACCGCCTATGCGGTCAGTGCAGAGAAGGGGTTCTCGCTCGGGCTCGGACTCGACGAAGCCGCGCATGCCCTCGGCAGCGAGAGCACCCTTACGGCGATCGGCGGCGTGGCCAGTGCGTACCAACTGTTGCCCTGGGGCCAGCACCACGTGCTCGCGCTCGGTCTGACCGGCGGCACTTCGCTCGGGACTTACAGCCGGCGCGGCTTGTACAGCACGGGCGGCTTCGTGGATGCGTCGCTATACGACGAGTACAACAGTGTGATTCGGCAGAGCGCGTTCGTGCTGCGTGGCTACGCGCCCGGCCAGTTCGTAGGTACCGCGTTCAACTTGCTGAACGCTGAATACCGTTTCCCGCTGCTCTACGCCGACCGCGGCCTAAGCACTTTGCCGGTATTCTTGCGGACGCTGAGCGGCACCGTGTTCTTCGATCTCGGCGGCGCGTACAACAAGCTCAACCCGAACCATCCCTTCCGGGTGCTGCACGGCAGCGTGGGCGCCGAGCTCTGGGTGGACGCGGTGACTGGATACTTCATCCAAAGCAATTTGCGCTTAGGCGTGGCGCGCGGACTGGATGGGTATGCGGCGGGGCTACAGACGTATGCTGTGCTGGTGTCGGGGTTCTGACAGCGCCAGTTTCTTTCCCGCCGCCTACCGAGCCTGCTAGCCAAGGGCGATGGCAAAAGCTCTGTTCACGCTCGCCTGCGCAACGCTCCTCGGGGCGTGCATGATGCCTCCGCCGGCCTCCGAGAAAGCCACGGACGCGGCGCGGGAGCTCAATGTCGCGGCGCGCTTTGGGCGCATCGACATTGCAGCGGGTTTGGCGGCGAGCGGCGCGCGTGATGAGTTCATCAAGCGGCGCGCAACCTGGGGCGGCGACATCCGGGTGGTGGACGTCGAGCTTGGGGGTCTGAGCATGCCGGACTCGTCGCATGCCGTGTTCCAGGTCGACTACGCCTGGATGCGCATGAATGAGGACACGCTGCGCAGCACCCGGGTCGCTCAAAAGTGGAGCTCGACCAAGGGCGGCTGGGCGTTGGATAGCGAAAAGCGCGTCGCGGGTGACGTGGGCCTGTTCGGCGAGCGCGTCGACGTGATGCGTCCGCCGCAACACGACACTCAATTCGCGACCAAAGTGATCCGCGAAGACTGACGCCTTCGCACGGACATTCGCAGCGGCTTGGGTGAAGCCGCCGACGCGCGTCAGCCTTTGGAGCCCTTCTTCGTGGGCTTCGTCGCCTTGCGAGCAGCCTTCGTGGCTTCAGCGCGGCGCGCGAGGCGCTCCTTCTTCTTCTGCTGGCCCTTGCGGCGCGTCATCTTCTCGGAGTTGCGGCTGTCGAATCGTCCCATCTTAGTTCTGTCTTTCTCGGTCGCGGCTACAGGCGCCGATTTCGAACTACCGAAATGGCGGCCCCCCGCATACAGCGCTTTTCCGGTTGGGGAAAGCTTTACGACGTCGGCAGGGGTGCCAAAGCCGTCTTTGTCGTCGTTCTCATCGCTCTAGGCGGGCAAAGCCACGGCGTCGTCCGTTTTGGGGCGGAAGCCCCAAAACAACAACAAGACAGAGGGCCGGGGCCCCAAAACAACCGGCACAGTTCCGGTAAGGGGGCCGCACGACGCCGAGTGCTGCTAACCGCTGGAGGCGTCTTCGAGAGCGCGCTCGCGGTCGCGAACTTCGAGTCGGTAACGACTATTGACGGTCTCTATGTAGAAGACGTCTTTCGCAGCGAGGCGCAGCACGCGCTTCACTGGTGTCGTCACGTACTCGTGCATACCGTCGGAGAACTCGATCACAACGACAGAGCCTTTGCGCGGCGCTCGAACTAAACGACCGGCGACAGCTCGAGAGCCTCGACCAAGCTTCCGCAGCACGACTTGCACAATGTTTACTCTAGCAATCTCCCATAGGGCGTCCACCAGGCTTTCTCGCTACGGCCAAGTTTTCGATGCCTAGGTCCAAGCGAGTACTAGCGAGCGTGGGCTGAGAGTTTCGGCTGAGCTTGAATTTGGGTGTCAGGATCTGTGGGCCGCAGCCCTTAGGCCCTTATCTACCGTGAGCAATGGGCGTGTCGACACGCCCCAGGGCACCCTGTCCGGAAGTGGCGGGACTTG
>DATCFJ010000230.1:0-2401 GCA_036509605.1 Polyangiaceae bacterium
CGAGTGGCGGGAGCGCAGGATCGTCGAGTGGCGGCGCGACTGCGACTGGGCGGAGCTTTCCGGACACGAATGCCAGCATCGCCATCCTGGCCGATCAATTGCCGCCGATGAACGACGCGCAACTCACGTTCGCCGCGAGTCATTACGTGGGCACCGAAAAGCAGCATTTGCCGGTGACACAGGCGCTGCGGGCGAAGAACCCTCAGTTTTTGGTGCTGCATTACCACCTGTCGATGTGGCAGGCCGCGCCAGCCACGACGTTCATCACCGACGGCACGTCCTGGGGTAACGATTACCCCACGGTGACCACGCATGAAGCGTGGTTTTGGCACAACGCGAGCAATGCGCGCGTGGCGAGCAGCTCTGATGCGAAGTTGCTCATGAATGTGTCCGTCCCCGAGTTTCAACAATACTGGGCGGATTCCCTAGCGGCGCAGGTAAAGGCAGGGGACTACGACGGCATCTTCTTCGATTCAGCCTCGCCTGCGCTCCTGCAGGGCGAATGCGCGGGAGCCGATCCGCGGCTCGCCGCCACCGCGGTCAAAGATACCCAATTCTCCGAGCTCGGCGGCAAGAGTTGGATCGAGGCGTGGCAAGCGTGGATGTCTGCGCTGAACAGCACGCTACTAGCTCAAGGCATCCCGCTGATCCCGAACACGAGCGCGTTCGCTACCGGTTGGGACAACACCGACTACTCGCTGACAGCAGGCGCGTTCGTGGAGGGCTTCGCCGACCTTGGCTTTGCGGTCAGCGATTGGCAGGCCTCCACCAATGAGCTGCTCAAGTTGGCCGCGGCCGACAAGATCATGATCCTGCAAAGCTACCTGAAGGCCACCACTGACCTTTCCACACGCATGTACTATTTGGGCAACTACCTACTCGTCAAAGGCCACCACACCTATCTCGACTACTTCTCCGATGGCGGAGCGCTCGAGTGGTATCCGGAGTGGAACCTGGACCTCGGCGCTCCACTGACCACCGGCGCGACGGTTTCTGACTTGTCCAAAGGCGGAGTGTACCGGCGCGACTTTGCCAAGGGCAGCGTGTTCGTGAACCCCTCCGCAGCAGCCGTGATGGTGGACCTCGGTGGCACGTTTCAACGCGTGCTCGCGAGCGGCGGCGGAGCGATCGACACTTCCGGGACCGCGCCGGGCAGCGTGACGAAGCAGCCGGTCACGTCGATCAGCGTGGCCGCCACCAGCGCTGAAATCGTGCTCAAGTGAGCACTTGGCTTGCGATGCCTGGCCCAACCAAACGAAGTCGCCGCCGAGACCGCACCACGGACGCGCCAGGCGGCTTGCCTTAGCCGCACTCAGCGACGCGCCGCCGCGGCCGGTTACCGCCGTGGGCTAACCGGATTTGGCAATCGCGGCGGGTCAGGCGGCACGCCTCATGCCGGCGACGGCGGCAAGCTCAGCGATTGCTCTCAGTTTGGCGCCGACGCGAGCTATTTTTCAGAGACGCAGCATTGCTACCTGGTGGTGCAGGCGCCCGCTACGTTCGCAGCCGCGGAGGCCAGTTGCGAGACGCTCGGCGCGCACCTGGTGTCTAGACCGACGACGCCGAGCCGCGTGCGTACGTCGCCGGGAAGATCCGCGAAAGCACTCTGATTGTCGGGATTTCGAACGCCAGCGAAGACGCGTTGCCCGAGCTCGAGGAAGCGGCGGGTGAGCGCCAGACCAATGCCGCGATTGGCGCCGGTGATCAGAATATTTTGCATCGCGCGCCGCGCTTAGCTCAAATGTGGAACTGATACCAGGTCGGGTGGGCGCTGCGGGCAAACCAGTTGCAACAGTTTTGCAGAGGACGCGCTTCTGCAGCGTCTAGGCTGCCCGCGAGAACCTCGATCGATGTCGGAAGGCCGACGTGGATCGGCTCCCACGCGAGGGCACGAGACCGTCCCCAGCGCTCGCTCAACTGCGCGGCGCGAAGCGAGCGTCAATCCCCGGCGAGTCGGCGCATGCGCAGCGCAAGCGGGCTCTTCGGGTAGTGGGCGACGAAGGCTTTCGCCCGCGCGACGGCTTCGCCATGACGGCCCGCGCTTTCGAGCGCTTCCGCGCGCAGCACTTTGGCCTCGAGGTCGAGGCTTCCGTGAGGGAATGCGTGCGCATATCCATCCAGCAGGTTGAGCGCGCCTGCGCCGTTCCCTGCTTGGATTGCTTTTGCTGCGCCGTCGAGCGCCGCAAGCTCGCCTGCGAGATCGGAGCTCAAGCGCGCGGTCGAAGCTTGCGCGGCGTTGAGCGGTGTGGGGCTCGCGCTGCTCGGCGGCGACGTCGCGCCGGGAGAGCTCTCGTGAACGATCGCGTTGACGGGGGCTGCCACGGAGGGCGCGGGCGGAGCCGTAGCTTGCGGAAGCGGCGCCACCGAAACGAGCGCTGGCGGTGCAACGGCTGCCGGGCGG
>DATCFJ010000231.1:0-6360 GCA_036509605.1 Polyangiaceae bacterium
ATCGGCCAACCTTGCTCGGCGTGTGCAATGCCGAACAGTGCGGCTTGAAGCGCGATGCCCACGCCTACTGAGCCGCTGAACGCTGCGAGTTGAGCTTGCAGGTAGCCGCGAAAGACGACCTCCTCGCAGAAGCCGACGCTCACCGCGACGAACACCCAAATGAGGCGCTCCGCCCCCGTGCTCGGCAGCAAGGCCGCAACTGCGGCACTCCGCCCCACTCCGAAGTGCCGTACGTACAGTGCTTGGAGCAACTGAATGGCCAAGCAAACGCCTAGCGCCAGCGTCAGATCGACAGCGGCGCGCCGCCAACTCTGCCAGCGCCGGCCCAGCAAATCAGGCAACGCGTTGCGGGTGCGGAACAGCCGGCTCACGTACAACACGAGCCCCCAATTCACGCTCAAGACCGGCAGATATTGCGCGAAAATTCGCGAACCGACGGCGCGCGTTGGCGCGCCTTGCAGAGCCCCATGGCGCTGTAACAGAGTGCCACTGATCGCGACCGCGAGCATCAGCGCGATCAGAGTCGCGGTGTGCCAGCGCGGCGCGAGCGCCCCCGCTTTCACTCGCAGCTCAGTTTCGTGACCCAATGCCTGGCAAGCTCCTTGCTTAGTGTCCTTGCTTAGTGAGGGTTGCACGCTTCGCGAGGAGGCGACGCAACATTTACCTCGAACTGCAGGAGCAACGCCGATGTTTACCGAAGCCATCACTACCGCACCTCCCGTCCTTGCTGCTGGTTGGGCATTTTTGTACCTGATATTCGGAGGTGGCCTGGGCGGCGCCGCGCTGATCTTCCTCGGTCTGAAGTTGCTCGGTCGCTGAGCCGTCTTTCCCCGCGCCACTTGCATTTCTGGTATGGGGTTTCAAGATCCGTCCATGCCGCTTGCCATTGTAACAGGAGCCAATCGCGGGCTCGGGCTTGGGACAGCGGAGGCCTTGGCTCGCAAAGGCTATCGCGTCTGGCTCACCGGGCGCGACGCGACGCACACCGAACAAGCCGCCGCTGAATTGCGTAATCAGAAGCTGGACGTGCAGGCCGCAACGCTCGATGTCGCGAGTCCGGTGAGTGTCGGCGCTTTCGCCGGGCGATTGGCTCACGAGCCGCTGATCGACGCCCTGGTCAACAACGCGGGCGCCACGTTCAAAGGCTTCGACGCCAAAGTCGCGGCGGATACGCTAGAGATCAACTACCGCGGCGCCGCGCGCGTGACCGACGCGCTATTCGCAAAGCTCGCGCCGAACGCGAACATCGTGATGGTATCGAGCGGCATGGGTGAGCTTTCGAACCTTTCGCCCACGCTGCAAAAGCGCCTACTCGACCCAGCGCTGAGCCGCGCCGATATCGAGCAGGTTGCCGAAGAGTTCCTGAGTGCCGTGCGCAGCGGCGCACCCGCTGCAGCTGGATTTCCGAGCAATGCTTACAGCGTTTCCAAAGCGCTCATGAATGCCCTGACGCGTGTGCTCGCTCGTGAGTTGGCAGGCAGCGCACGCCGCGTGAATTCAGTCTGCCCGGGTTGGGTGAAGACGCGCATGGGAGGCAGCAGCGCACCGCGTAACCTCGAACAAGGCGTGAGCGGTATCGTGTGGGCGGCAACCCTCGATCGAAGCGGCCCGAGCGGCGGCTTCTTTCGCGATGGCGAATCCATCGCTTGGTAGTCACGCGTCGAATCGCCGGCCGCGTCCCAAAACGGTGGTACGGTCCGCCGCATGACGTACTGCGTAGGGATTCTGCTCAAAGACGGAATTGTGCTCGCGTCCGATTCGCGCACTCACGCAGGTGTCGACAATTTCGCGCAATTCTGCAAAATGAGCGTGTTCGAGCGCGAAGGCGAACGCGCGATCGTGCTGCTCAGCTCGGGGAATTTAGCGGGCACGCAGGCCGTGATCACGACCCTCAAGCAACGCGGCGAAATCAAGGACAAGGACGACGTGCCGAACGTGTGGACCGCGCGCACCATGTTCGATTTCGTGACCCTGGTTGCGGACGCGGTGCGCGACGTCGGCCGCCGCGATCGCACGCACCTCGAAAAGAGCGACCTCAAGTTCGATGCCTCGTTCATCATCGGCGGGCAAATCAAGGGCGAAGCGCCGCGCTTGTTTCGCACCTACGCAGAGGGCAATTTCGTCGAAGCCGGGCAAGGAACGCAGTTCTTTCAGACCGGTGAGGCCAAATACGGTAAGCCCATCATCGATCGCGTCATTTCTGCCACAACCACCCTGGCAGACGCCGCCAAATGCGTGCTCGTGTCCTTCGACTCGACCATGCGCAGCAATCTGTCGGTCGCGATGCCCATCGACCTCGTTCAGTACGAGAACGATCAACTGAAGCTCAGCCACCGTCGGCGTTTCGATGTCGGCGATCCCGATTTTGGCGCCCTGAGTCGAGAGTGGAGCGAAGGCGTCCGCCAAGTATTCCGACAATTGCCCGATGTGCGCTGGTGAGCGTGCGGTCTAACGACGCGACCCCGAAACAATCCCCGACTCTCGCTTGATCAATGCTGTGTCCGCAGCAATGCTGTACGCGCAGCAAGGGACGTCCATTCATGAAAATCCGAGTCGGCTATGAGCTGGTGTTTGAGTGTCCGCAGCCGACCTCGATGCTGCTGATGCTCAATATTCACTACACGCGTGCCTCAGACATCATCACGCCAGACCATCTCAAGGTCAGCCCCTCCGTCCCCGTGGACATGTATCGGGATTTTTTTGGTAACTGGTGCACGCGCATCGTCGCGCCAACCGGCGTGACACGCATCAGCTCGGACTCACTGGTGAACGACAGCGGCCTGCTCGACGCGTACGCACCGGAAGCCAGGCAGACGCCCGTCGACTTGCTACCACACGACACCCTGGTTTTTCTGCTCGGTAGCCGCTACTGCGAGACGGATCGGCTCTCGCCCATTGCCTGGGAGTTGTTCAAGAACGCGCCCACTGGCTGGGGGCGAGTCAAAGCCATTTGCGACTTCGTGCACAACCATCTGACCTTCGGCTACGACTTCGCGCGCAACACGAAAACTGCGTTCGAAGCCTATCAAGAGCGCGCCGGCGTGTGCCGAGACTTTGCGCACCTCGCCGTCGCGTTTTGCCGCTGCATGAACATCCCGGCACGCTACTGCGCGGGGTACCTGGGAGACATCGGCGTGCCGCACTCGACCGCACCGATGGACTTCTCCGGTTGGTTCGAGGCTTACCTCGACGGCAGGTGGTACACGTTCGACGCGCGCCACAACGTACCGCGCATCGGCCGCATCGTGATCGGCCGCGGCCGTGACGCAGCAGACGTCGCGATCAGCACTTCCTTCGGTGAGTCCACACTGAAAAGCTTCAAAGTCTGGACGGACGAAGTCAGCAGCTAGGGCCTTGACGCTCTGAGCGACTTGACGGGCCTTGGCGCCTCTCATCTCGCTTCGGGTTATGCGCGGTGACCGTCGCCTCCGTCGCGCCAATCGCATGACCCTTTTCCCGCCGCCCCAATGGGAGGGACTCCCCACCAATCGCCCGACTTTGGACACCTGAATTTACCGCCACAATTGGCCTGTTCTCAGACCCAAATTGGTGGGGGTTCCCCACTATTTACGCGCGAGCGAGGCTATGGACTCGAAGCGCACCACCCCCGCACATGAGATTCATGCTTGACCGCGGTCGGCCCTCCGCGTGCGCGCCTGCGATGCAAGAATTTTGCATTCGAGCGAGCGTCAAAAGGAGCTGGGGACGACGCCTTCCACTGGGTTCGCACGCCCGACAGGAGCTCTGACCATCGTGAGGCGCGACCGTGAGCCAAGACCCAAGACGTCACGATCATGAGGCGCGACAGCGCGCCAAGACGTCACGATCATGAGTGACGACTTGTCGGGTTAGCTTCTCGCAAGTCCGCTTTTCAAGGTTGAATTCCAACTTGCAATTCATGTTCTGGAGCGGCGCTGCGCTTGGACGCTTTTCGGGCGCGTTCCAGGGATGGTGGCGGCACCAGGGATGGTGGCGGCAACACCAAGCGCGAGCGCGTGTCGGCGCGCTCCGAACAGTGCGCGGGAGCGGGCCGCGCCGCCGAAGGCTTTGACGACCCGCGGCGCGACGCTTGACCATCAAACAATTCTCCGGAGACGTCGCACCTGGTGCGGCGAGGGCCGAGCTACGCCAGGATTCGCTTCAGGCGCGAGACGGCCTTCACGAACTCGTCCTGCTCGGGGGGCTTACTCGAGTAACGCACGCTTCGACCCAGCACGGTGACCGTCGCGACGCCGCGCGATTCGATCATTTGCCCTTGGTTCGATTCGAACCATGCCTTGGCCTCTTCGTACGTCATTTCCCGAGAGCGTAGCACGCCTGCTCAGGGCCCGCCGACGCCTGCTCAGGGCCCGCCGAACACCTCGAACTCGTACAACGACGGGCCATAGGCGACGTTCTGCACTTTGAGCGCTTTGCTCTTCATCCGAATGTACTGCCCCGCGACTTGCGAAGGCCCGGCGATGGGTATCATTTGGTAGAACGGCGTGCTGGCAAAATTGTTCGTCGGACTGCTGTACACGGTAGTCCACGCCCAGCTATCGACCGGGTTGGTCGTGCTGTAGCAAGCGCTCGCGCACACCTGAATGTCGAAGGTCGCGGAGTACGCCGCTTCCCAGACTAGCTCGACGGCAGTGGCTTTGGCGCCCGCCGCGCCCAAGTCGATGTAGATCCACTCGGTCTGGGTTCCGTAGACGCCCTGCCAACGGCTGCCAAAGTTGTTGTCGTTGACGTTGGCCGCGTTCTGCCCGTTGTAAACACTAGACGCAACCGCGGTCTTGCCCAACGCCAGATTCGGTCCGAGGTTCGTGCCTGTTGTCGCCTTGGATAGGGTGGCGGTGTTGATGTAGCCGTTGCCACCCAGACCCACACCGAGCGCGCCGACCCAATAGTAATAAGTGACACCCGGGTTCAAGAACGGGAGCGTCGCGGTCGTGCCGCTTGTAGTTGTAAACAGCTTGGCTTGGGCCTGCGTCGCAGTCGTGCCCCAGTACACTTGGTAATTCGAAGCGTTGGCCGATACCGTCCACGACAGAACCTGCGAGAGATCCGTAGTGGCGCCCGCGGCAAGACCTGCGAGCGGCGCCGGAGGAACCAAAGTTTTCACTGACGAGAAGAGGGATCCGAGCGAGGTACGATACTCGGTCTGATAGTACGTAGTGCTAGTCGTATCGATACTGGAGGCCACGATCGGCCAGCTGATGCTCGGGGTCATCGCCGAACCCGTGCCGCCAAGCGCGGCTTGCGTGGCCGCGTGATAGCCATAGACACCGGTGCTCGTGTCGGGAGTCGACGAGGCCGGCAACGTGTCGCTCGCTAGCCCGAAGGTGTCTTGCACGGTCTGGTGAACGGTCTTGGCGTTGTCGTCGTAGTACAGCTCGGTCCAGGGAATGTCGTAGGTTACGCCGTTCGCCGTGCCCTTAGTGGCTGGGCTCGTTCCCAAATCGTTTACAGTCTCTACCCAGAAGCGGTACTTCGCCGCGCATTGTTGCTGTTTCATGCGATACGAGGTCGTGCCCACGAGGACCGTATCCTGCGGCGCAGCCGGCTTCGTATCGTCGATCGACCAGTAGATGTTGTACTTGGTCGTGCTGGGCGAATTGTCGACCCACGACACCGCCTGATACCAGGCGCTCTCCTTGGTATCGACGACTAGACCGCTCGGTGCGGGCGGAGCCGAGCCCACGATGGTTTGGCCGGTCGCAGCCATGCCGTTGCCCGCCGCGTTGTAAGCGGCAACCCACACGTAATACGTCTCGTACGGCGTGAGCACGCCGGCAGGTATCGTGTACGTCGTGGCGCCGGCGGGCAGCTCCTTCTGAGGGATCATCGGCTGGATGTCGTTGGTCGAATAGAACACGCGGTATCCGGTCTCACCGCTGGCGGCGTCCGTCCAATTGAGGACGGCGCTAGTCGCGCCGCCCGTGACGACGAGCCCGGTCGGCTGCGCGGGAACCGGCACCGGCGTGGCCGCGCCCGTAACGGCCGCGCTGACGCCCGCACCGTTGTAGGATTCGACCCAGAAATTGTAGGGCGTCTGCGTCGTCAGATTGTCCGAAAGCCCTGTGCTCACGTCAGTCGCGACGATTAGGTTTGGCTGCGCCGGTTTGTCCGCCGTGGTCGACCAATAGACATTGAAGCCGCTCTCGTCCGTGGAGTTATCGGTCCACGTCACTTGCACCGAAGTCGCGCTCACCACCTGCAACACTAGGCCACTCGGAGCGTTCGGAATCGTCATCGCGGCTCCGCCACTTCCGCCCTGCGCCGCGCCGCCGCCGGCAGAGGCGCCACCGCCGCCGTTGCTCTCACCAGCGAGCGATGAATCCCCCGCGCTGCCGGGGTCCCCGCCACCAGACACCGCTG
>DATCFJ010000232.1:0-2189 GCA_036509605.1 Polyangiaceae bacterium
CAGGAGCCGCCAGCGGTGGCACTCTGGACGCCGCCAATCTGCTCAAGCCGGCACTGGCCAACGGCAAGCTGCGCTGCATCGGCGCGACCACGTTCGAGGAGTATCGCTCACACTTCGAGAAGGATCGCGCGCTGGCGCGCCGTTTCCAGAAGATCGACGTGCTCGAGCCGAGCCTGAGCGAAACCATTCAAATCTTGCAGGGTCTCAAACCGCGCTACGAAGAGTTCCACGGCGTCGCCTATACGGACCCTGCAATCGAAGCCGCAGCCACGCTCGCCGATCGTCACCTGCGCGACAAGAAGATGCCCGACAAGGCGATCGACCTGATGGACGAAGGCGGCGCGGACGCCAAGCTCGAGGCTTCGCCGAACGCGGAGTCCATCATCGTCGACGTCGAGCGCATCGAGGCAGTCTTGGCGCGCATGGCGCAGATCCCCCCGCGCCAAGTCACCGCCGACGCGAAGTCGGCGCTGAGGACCTTGGAGTCGGACCTGCAGAAGGCCGTTTTCGGGCAAGATCGCGCGCTCGCGGAGCTGGCCTCAGCGATCAAGCTGTCACGCGCTGGGCTACGTCCCAAAGAAAAGCCGATCGGCTCGTACTTGTTCACTGGCCCCACCGGCGTCGGGAAGACGGAGGCTGCGCGCCAGCTAGCGAAGACGCTCGGCATTGAGCTGATTCGCTTCGACATGAGCGAGTACATGGAGCGCCACACGGTGTCGCGCTTGATCGGCGCGCCGCCCGGCTATGTCGGGTACGACCGCGGCGGGCTGCTCACCGAAGCCGTCGCCAAAACCCCGCACGCGGTGCTCTTGCTGGACGAGATCGAGAAAGCCCACCCCGACGTCTTCAACGTGCTCTTGCAAGTTATGGACCACGGCACGCTGACCGACAACAACGGCAAGCAGGGTGACTTCCGGCACGTGGTGCTGATCATGACCAGCAACGTTGGCGCACAGGACATGGCGCGCGGCATGGTCGGATTCGGCAACCGCGACACCCAAGGCACGGACTCGCTCGCTTTGCGCAACACCTTCAGCCCCGAGTTCCGCAATCGGCTGGACGCGCGCATCGCGTTCGACCCGCTTTCGCCCGCGGTGATGAGCCGCGTCGTCGACAAGTTCATCCGTGAGCTCGGCGACCAGCTCGCGGATCGCGATGTCACGATCGAGCTGGCCGAGTCCGCCCGCACGTACTTGGCTGAAAAGGGCTACGACAAGTCGAACGGCGCTCGTCCGCTCGCCCGCTTGATTCAAGACGAAATCAAGAAACCGCTCGGTGACGAGCTGCTGTTCGGCCAGCTGGAGCACGGCGGACACGTGATCGTGCGCGCGGAAAGCGGCACCATCACCTTCGACCTGCGCGGTGTGGACGCACAAGGCGTCCCCCACCCGCGGCTCCTGAACTAGCGCCGGCCTAGAGCGTAGCGGTCTTTTGGACTTCTTCATTGATCGCGGGGGCACCTTCACGGATTGCCTCGCGATCGATGATCAGGGCGGGTTGCGCGTGGCCAAGGTGCTGTCCTCCGACCGTGCGCCGCTCGAGGGCATCCGAGCCCTATTGGGGCTCGGTCCGAACGAGCCAATCCCAGCGTGCAATGTGCGCATGGGCACGACGCTCGCCACTAACGCGCTACTAGAGCGCAAAGGGCAGCGCTTCGCCCTGCTAATCACGCGCGGTTTTCGAGATTTGCTGGAGATAGGCACGCAAGCGCGACCGGACTTGTTTGCGCTCGCGATTCAAAAGCCGAGCCTGCTCTACGACGCAGTGTTGGAGATAGACGCGCGCGCGGACAGCGCTGGAACACCGCTAGTGCGCCCGGAACCCACAGCTCTGCTCGCAGAGCTCGTGGCTTTGCGCAGCGACGGCTTCGACAGCGTCGCGATCGTCGTGCTCGGCGATCATCGCACGGGCGCGCTCGAGCGCGAGGTCGCTGAAATCGCCCGCTGTGCCGGCATTTCCGAGATCTCGCTGTCGCACGAATTGGCGCCCCGCATCGGGCTGTTAGCGCGCGGCGACACTGCAAGCGTCGACGCTTACCTGACCCCGCGACTCCGGCGCTACATGCGCACGCTGCAGGCGGAGCTGCCGGGGAGCACGCTCACGCTGATGCAATCGAGTGGCGGGCTGTGCGACGCGCCTCACTTCCGCGGGCCCAACGCGCTGCTCTCCGGGCCCGCAGGCGGCAGCGT
>DATCFJ010000233.1:0-4124 GCA_036509605.1 Polyangiaceae bacterium
CCCAGCCCGCGAGCCCGCCGACAACGCCCAATACGGCGAACGCCGGCGCAAGCTCGGCTGCCAGTGCGCGGTCGAAGAATGCGACCAGCAACACGAGGCGCAGGTACATGACACCCGAGGCGGCAAGGATGCTTCCCGCAAAGAGGTTCGATCGCTGCTCGGCCTTGGCTTGCCGCGCGAGGACGACGGTCGTCACCGTGGAGGAGTATGCGCCTCCGAGGATCGCAGACAGGAACACACCTCCCCGTCCGTCGAGAAGCCGCTGTAAGGCATAGCTTGCAAACGAGACGCCACTTACCGCGACCACGACGAGCCAAATGTTGAAGGGGTTGAGGTGAAACCGCGTCAGGGCCCGATCGGGAACGATTGGCAGAATTACCACCGCCAGCATCAGGAATTTTGCAACGGTAACGATCTCGGTCGAAGCGACGTACCTGGTGAGGCCTTCGAGACCCTTCTTCAGCTCGAGCAGTAGTACACAGAGAACGCCGATAGTAGTCGCGATCCAGTAATATTCGCGCTGAATCAGGCCTCCGACCACATAGGTCGCCAGCGCGGAGATCTCGGTAGTGATGCCCGTCGGAGGTTCGGCGGCGAGCTTTCGTTGATAGGAAAGAACCATGAACAAGCCCACGACTCCGAAGCCGATCGCCCACGGCGTCAGTTGCGACGCCGAGATAAGCGCGAGCGCGTAGCTGACGAGTCCGATCAGCGGGAACGTTCTGATGCCGCCGAACGAGTATGCCGCATCGTGTTGCTTGTGCTCTTCACGTTCAAGACCGACGAACAGGCCGAGCGCCAGCACGAGGGCGATCTTGATCGCGTCAGGCGGCACCGTGGCTAACAGCTCGTTAAGCATGCGGGGCGTCCCTATTTAACCATTCTGGCGTCGATACGGCGCAAAAGTGCCACCAAAGGTACGACGCCACGGCCGATCCTGCATCAAGACAGAAGACCGCACTCCACTCGTGGTGAGAATTGAGTCGCGGGCGTGTGGTGCGCGATCGTTATGTCGACGCTTTCTCCCGCGGCGATTTGGACACTCACCGGTGCAGGGGTAACGTCACTGGACACCGAGCAAACGGCGGCTGTCGGGCAGGAGTTGCTCAGGTGAACAATGTGGTCATAGCGGTAGTCTGAATAGCGTGCCTCCGACCAAAACTGAACGCACGGCGGCGGGGTTTGCACTGGCTTCGCTGGCGACGAACAGAGCAGAATCACCGCACAAGCTAGTGCAACGAGGCCGAGCAGCGCGGCGGGACGGTGGAGCAACTGAGCATGACCGCTTCTCATGCGACGTAGCTCTGCATGTCGCGTGCCGACTCACTTCTGACAGGGTGCGGATTCTGCACACGACGGAACATGCGACCCAAAAGCGCCCTACGCGCGTTAGGCATGCGTCTTGCGAGCGTCGGCGGCATGGAACCTTCTTCCTATTCGGATATCATCCGGCGCCTGCGCGAGCTTGGATCATTCCCCGACGACGCCGCTGCTGTCGACGCGCTTTCCGCGTCAATTCGAGCGCTCGGCGCTGTGCTCACCAAGAGCGAGCAAGAAGCTCTGGCAGGCGCACTGCCTGCGGAGCTCGCGCAGATCCTGCGGTTCTCGCAGCCCTGGTCGACCACCTCGAGACCGGATTTTTTTCGGACGGCGGCGGCCTATCACCGCGTCCCGATACCACTCGCCATCGAACACACCGCGATCGTCTGCCGAGCACTCGGTGAAATTCTGACTCCGACAGCCCGGAAGCGCCTCGTGAGGGCGGTTCCAGTGCTCGCTAGGCTCATCAAGACCGCAGAAGATCCGCAGGGACGCGCGGAAGATCCGCACGGAGAGACTGCGCTTTCCAAGATCTGCGGGTTGACTCAGGAGCGCGAGGCGCGGACGCTCGCGAATATACACGCAAGGTCCGCGCGTCGTGGCTCCAGCCGCTAACTGTCCGTGCAACGACACCTGGCACTATCCGTTTCCCGCAGCAAACACCACAACGATTCACGCGCACGGACTGCACCCGACCGCGCAATGACTGCGCCTGCCCGCTCGCGGGGGCTCGCTGCGGGGCACAAGGCTTGCAGGTTTCAGCTGATATGAAACGCAAACTCATCTATCGGTTCGGGCGCGGGAATGGTGAAGGGCGCGCCGAGTGGAAAGAGTTGCTCGGCGGCAAAGGCGCGAACTTGGCCGAAATGGCCAACATGGGCATCCCCGTTCCCCCTGGCTTCACGATCACGACCGAGGCTTGTGTCGACTACCTGCGGCATTCAGCGATACCGGAGGGGTTGTTCGATGGCGTGCGCGAAAGCATGCTGTGGCTCGAGTCCAGCACACTCAAGGGCTTTGGCAGTACCGAGAATCCCTTGCTCGTCAGTGTGCGCTCGGGAGCCCAGAGCTCGATGCCCGGCATGATGGACACCGTGCTGAACCTCGGGCTGAACGATCGAACGGTGCTCGCGCTCGCGCAGCACAGCCATTCGGAACGATTCGCCTTCGATGCCTATCGTCGTCTATTGTCCATGTTCGCCGATGTCGTCCTCGGCGTCCCGCGCGACTTGTTCGAAGCGCCGCTGCATGAAGCGAGACGCCGAGTCGCACGCCAGCGCGGCCTGTCGGGAGCGACGGACGTGGAGGAGCTTGCCCGCCTGATCCCAGACTGCGTGCTCGGTGCGCCGGAGCTGCGCGACGTAGTCGAGGACTACAAGGCAATCATCCGGACGCAGGCACACCAGGATTTTCCGGCCGACCCGTCCGCTCAACTCGAGGCGACCATCGCGGCTGTATTCAGGAGTTGGAACAATCCGCGTGCCAAACTGTACCGCTCCATGCACGCCATCCCAGAGGACTGGGGCACGGCCGTCACCGTGCAAGCCATGGTCTTCGGCAATTTGGGGGAGACTAGCGCAACGGGCGTCGCGTTCACCCGTGACCCAAGCAGCGGTGAACGGCGCTTCTTTGGCGAGTGGCTGCCGAATGCTCAGGGCGAAGACGTAGTCGCGGGGATCCGCACGCCGCGCGCGCTCGCCAAGGCATCAGACGACGGCGGCTTGTCTCTCGAGCAGCTCATGCCTGAAAGCTACGTGGAGCTATTTGCTATCCAGGCCAAGCTCGAGCAGCACTTCCGTGACATGCAAGACATCGAGTTTACGATCGAAGCGGGGAAGCTGTACCTGCTACAGACCCGCAACGGCAAACGCTCAGCCCGCGCGTCGGTGCGGATTGCGGTCGAAATGGTGACCGAGGGCTTGCTCCATCCGGACGAAGCAATCCTTCGCATCGATGCGGAGCGCCTGCAGGAGCTCCTGTTTCCAGCTATCGACCCTCATTCCAAAGCAGTGCCGTTCGCAAAAGGGATTGCAGCCTCGCCGGGCGCGGTCACCGGACGAGCCGTGTTCAGCGCCGACGACGCACTGGCGTTTGTCGCCAAGAACGAGACCGTGATCCTAGTGCGCGCCGAAACTTCTCCCGAGGATCTGCACGGCATGAAGGCCGCCAAGGGTATCCTCACGGCGCGCGGCGGCGCCACGAGCCACGCGGCGGTGGTCGCGCGCGGCTTGGGGCGAGCCTGCGTGTCCGGCTGCGCAGCCCTGCATATCGACCATGTTGCACGCACGATGACTGTCCACGGAGCTGATGGCGTAGTCCTCGCGACGATCGTACAGGGAGATACGATCACGATCGATGGCTCCTCCGGCAACGTCTACCGCGGGGCCGTCGAGACCGTCCCGGCCGAGCTCGGGAGCGAGATGGCGACCTTGCTGAAATGGACCGACCGAGTTCGGCGCTTACGCGTGCGCGCCAACGCTGACACGCCGGCACAGGCAGAAAAAGCATTGAGCTTTGGCGCCGAAGGGATCGGCCTGTGCCGCACAGAGCACATGTTCTTCAACGTCGAGCGCATCGCCGCGGTGCGGGAGATGATACTCGCGCGGGATGTGGCCGCTCGCAAGCGCGCGCTGGACAAGCTGCTCCCCTTCCAGACTCAGGACTTCATCCAGCTATTTCGCGTAATGAAGGACCGCCCGGTCAACATTCGTCTGCTCGACCCACCGCTGCACGAGTTCTTGCCCAAGGAACAGGCGCAGATCGCCCAGCTCGCTGCGACGATGGCAGTGAGCATCAGCGACGTG
>DATCFJ010000234.1:0-2996 GCA_036509605.1 Polyangiaceae bacterium
CCGACGTCGGCTACATGCCCGAACAACCCGTGCCGTACAGCCACGCGCTGCACGCCGGTCAGCTAGGCATCGACTGCCGCTACTGCCACAACACCGTCGAGGACAGCTCGCACGCCGCCATCCCCCCGGCGCAGACGTGCATGAACTGTCACAGCAAGGTCTGGACCACGAGCCCGAAGCTCGCGCCGATCCGCGAAAGCTACGCGACCGGTAAGGCCGTCGAGTGGATCAAGGTCCACGACCTGCCGGATTACGCCTACTTCAACCACAGCGCCCACGTGACGCGCGGCATCGGCTGCGTGAGCTGCCATGGGCGCGTCGACCAGATGGAGCAGGTTTACCAACACGAGCCGCTGAGCATGGGCTGGTGCTTGGACTGCCATCGCAATCCCGAGAAGAACCTGCGTCCGCCGGAAGAGGTCACCAACATGACCTGGACGCCGCCAGGTGATCCGGTCGAATTCGGCAAGGCTTTCCGCGAGAAGAACCACATCAATCCCCCCACCGACTGTTCGACATGCCATCGATAGACGATAAGGCGAAAAAGCGGCTCAGCGTTCTGTCCAACACCGCGGTCGGGTCCGGGGCTGCCGCTTCGACCGCCACGGGTGACACGGCCAAGCCAACCTACTGGAAGAGCCTCGCCGAGCTCGAGCAGAGCCCGGAGTTTCTGGAATTTGCCTCGCGCGAGTTCGCAGCCCCGCTCGAACAAGAGCCCCCCAATTCTCCCGGACGTCGCCGCTTCATGCAGATCATGGGCGCGTCCATGTCGCTGGCGGGGCTCGACGCCTGCCGTTGGCGCGAAGACAAGATTTTGCCGCTGTCGCGCCGCCCCGAAGGCACAATCCCGGGCTCCAGCCGGTACTTCGCGACCGCGATGGATCTGAACGGCAGCGCGGTCGGTTTGTTCGCCTCAAGCTACGACGGACGCCCGATCAAGATTGAGGGCAACCCGTCGCACCCGGACAGCTTGGGCGGAGCTTCCGCTTACCACCAAGCCACTGTGCTCGGCCTGTACGATCCCGATCGCAGCGAAGGCGTCGCGACTCGCACTGGCGGCGCGCGCAAATCGAGCTCGTGGCAGGAGTTCAGCAAGGCGCTGACCGAGATCCTCACCGCGCAGCGCGCCGCTGCCGGCGCGGGCTTCCGGATCCTCGCTGAGCGCAGCTCGTCGCCGACCCTGGCGGAGCAAAAGATGCGGCTAATGGCCGCATATCCGAGCGCCAAATGGATCACGTTCGAACCCATCGCCTATGACGGCCCGCGCGCGGGCAGCGTGCTTTCGTTCGGCAAGGCCTACCGCTCGCACTACGCCTTCGACGCGGCCAAGGTCGTCGTCACGCTCGACGCGGACGTTGTGCACCCGACCTTTCCGGCTGGCCTCGCCAACGCGCGCGCGTTGACCAAGGGCCGCGTCCCGGACAGCGGCGAGATGAACCGCGTGTACGCGATCGAGTCCGCGGTGACGCTCACCGGCGGCATCTCGGATCACCGCTTGGCAGTGCGCTCCGGCCTGATCAAGTCGGTCGCCGCCTACTTGGACGCGGTCATCAGCGCCAAAGCCAACCCGCTACCCGAGCTCGGCGCCGCGCAGGACAAACCGCCCGCGGAGTTCTTGAAGGACGCCAAGGTCGCCAAGTTCCTGGACGCGGCGGCTGCCGATCTGCTCGCAAACATCGGCGCCAGCGTGGTCGTCGCCGGTCAGCATCAGCCGCCGGAAGTGCACGCGCTCGTTCATCGCCTGAACGCGGCGCTCGGTAACGTCGGTCGCACGGTGTTTTACACCGAGGACAACAGCGCCGAGGAGCAGAGCGACCAGGCATCGCTCAAAGCACTCAGCGACGAGCTGAACGCCGGCAAGGTCGACACTCTGCTCATTCTCGGCGGCAATCCGGTGTTCACCGCGCCCGCGGATCTGGCGTTCGGCGATGCCCTCGGCAAGGCCAAAAACAGCATCCATCTGAGCCTGTACGAGGACGAGACGTCGGAGCGCTGCTCCTGGCACCTCAACGCCGCGCACTACCTGGAGAGCTGGGGCGACGCCCTGTCCTGGAACGGCACGCTGAGCATCGTGCAGCCGCTGATCGCGCCGCTTTACAACGGGCGCAGCGCTCTCGAAGTGGTCGCACAGTTTGCAGGCTCGGAGAAGCCGGACGCCCTCGCGCTCGTGCGCATGACGCACGCCTTCGGCCTCGGCAGCGAGCACGCTTGGCGTCGCGCGCTCTCGGCCGGCGTGCTGGAAGGCAGCGCCGCAGCGCGGGTCGAGCCCAAGCTGAAGCCGCTCGGTAAAGTCGCGCTGGCGGAAGCCGAGCTCGGCGGCCTCGCGCTCGGCAACGGCAAGCTGGAGCTCGTGTTCGCAGTCGACCCGAAGATCCTCGATGGCCGCTACGCGAACAACGCTTGGCTACAAGAGCTGCCCGAGTCGTTGACCAAGCTGACCTGGGACAACGCGGTATTCATCAGCCCGCGCACGGCCAAGGAACTCGGCGTTGCTGACGCGGACTCCGTGACGGTGAGCGTGGGCGGCCGGCAAATCACGCTGCTCGCGTTGATCGCGCCGGGCCACGCGGACGGCTGCTTGCGCATCACGCTCGGCCACGGCCGCACCTCTGCGGGTCACGTTGGCGGGCTCGTGTCCGACAACATCGACCCCGTGGGCGGCAACGCCTACGCCCTGCGCACCGTCGAAGCGTACGACATCGCCAGCGGCGTCAGCGTGCAGAGCCACGGCACGGTCTCGTACCGCGTGCCGAGCACGCAAGACATCTATACGGTCGGCGCGCTCGGCCAGCAAGGCACGCAAGAGCGCCTGCCCGAGCTCGTGCGCGAAGGCACGCTGGAAGAGCTCAAGAAGAAGCCCGAGTTCGTGGCCGAGGTCGTCGAGCACAATCCGCTGCTCAGCTTGTGGGTGCCGCCGGTTTCGTACGACGGTCACAAATGGGGCATGAGCATCGACCTCAACAAATGCATCGGCTGCTCCGCGTGCGTCACGGCTT
>DATCFJ010000235.1:0-4779 GCA_036509605.1 Polyangiaceae bacterium
CACGGCTTCACTCCGCGTCCTTAGAGCGAACGAGCTTGCTCATCTCGACCATGAACTCGTCTATGTCGCGGAACGAGCGGTACACGCTGGCAAAACGCACGTAGGCGACGTCGTCGAGGGTTTTTAGGCGCTCCATGACTCGCTCGCCGATCACCAGCGAGGGTACTTCCTTTTCGCCGCTCTCTGCGAGCTCTCGCTCGAGCGCTTCGGCGTGCTCTTCTAGTGCGTCCGCCGAAACCGGCCGCTTGTTGCAGGCGATGCGCAGGCTGCGCAGCACCTTTTCGCGGTCGAATGGCTCGCGCTCGCCGTCTTTCTTCACGACTGTTGGCAGCGTGTGCTCGACGCGCTCGTAGGTGGTGAAGCGGCGCTTGCAAGCGTCGCACTCACGGCGCCGCCAAGTCACGGTGCCGCCGGCGGCGAGACGAGAGTCCACCACGCGGCTATCCATTTCGCGACAATATGGGCACTGCATGAGAAGGGGACTCGATGCGAGCGCGCCGACTCAGGTCAGCCTTCGAACGCCGAGAAGATCAGCGTCACGTTGGTGCCGCCAAAACCGAACGAGTTGGACATGGCGCGCTTGATTCGGCGTTCGCGCGCTTTGTTGGGCACGAACTCGAGCGGCACTTCCAGGTCAGGGTCGTCCATATTGATCGTCGGCGGGATCATGCCGGTCTCGATCGCTTTGAGGCAGACCGCTGCTTCCACGGCGCCGGCAGCGCCGAGGAGGTGCCCCATCATCGATTTGGTGGAGCTTACCCACAGCTTCTTGTCGAGCGCGTGCGCGCCGAAGGTGTTGGCGACGGCGCGGGCTTCTTCGACGTCCCCGATGGGGGTCGAGGTGCCGTGGGCGTTCACGTATTCGATTTGCTCGGGGTTGAGCTTGGCGTCTTTGAGTGCGTTGCGCATGGCGCGCGCTGCGTGCGCGTGGTCGGGCGCGGGTTTGGTGATGTGATAGGCGTCGCTCGTGGCGCCGTAGCCCACGACCTCGGCCAAGATTTTGGCGCCACGCTTTTTGGCGCGGGTCAGGGTTTCGAGCACCAACGTGCCGCCGCCTTCGCCGCACACGAAGCCGTCACGGCCTTTGTCCCAGGGACGGCTAGCTGCTTCCGGTGCGTCGTTGCGCCGGCTGAGCGCGAACATAGCGCTGAAGCCCGCGATACCGATGGGCGTGATGGTCGATTCGGCACCGCCGGCGATCATCACCTCAGCGTCACCGCGCTGCATCATGCGGAGGGCCTCGCCGATAGCGTGCCCGCTCGACGAGCAGGCACTCGTGTGTGCCAAGCTCGGTCCGCGAAACCCGAATGCGATCGACACCTGGCCTGCGGCCATGTTGGCGATCAACGACGGAATGAAATAGGGGCTGACCTTACCGGGGCCCTTTTTGTCGAGCGTCAGCGTGCAGCGCTCGAGATTCTCGAGCCCGCCGAGGCCGACGCCGATGAACACACCGGCGCGGTCTCGCTCGTCCTCGGTCAGGTCCAGCTGGGCCTGCTCGAGAGCCATCTTGGTGGCAGCCATCGCAAAAGTCGTGAAACGCGAGACCTCTTTGATCTTTTTGCGCTCCATGAACTCGGCGGCGTCGAAGTTCTTCACTTCGGCGGCGATGCGAGTGGCGTAGGCGTCAGTGGCCTCGAACAGCGTGATGGGACCCACGCCGCTCTTGCCGCTGATCAACGATTGCCAAGATGGCTCGGTCCCGATGCCGTTTGGCGTGACGAGACCGACTCCTGTAACGACGACGCGCTCCATCTCTTCCTCAGACAAAAAGTCAGGTTTGGGCCGGGACCCTAAACGTGAGGGGCCCCGCTGAATTACGCCCTTGGTGATCCCCGGCGGGGGACACTTCAGCGGGCGCGGGGGGCAAAGCCCCCCGATGACTAACTGGCCAGGTGCTTCTCGATGTAATCGACGGCGTCTTGCACGCTGCGGATCTTCTCGGTGTCTTCGTCCGGGATGTCGATCTCGAACGCTTCTTCGAAGGCCAGCACGAGCTCCACGAGGCCGAGCGAGTCTGCACCCAAATCGTCGATGAACGTGGACTCGGGCTTGATGTCTTTCTCATCGACATCCAGCTGTTCCTTGATGATCCGCTTCACTTCGACGGTTACGTTGCGACCTTCAGCCATGATTCCTCCAGGGGCGCCTCTACACCAGGGGCGTTCCCGATTGCACGTGTTTCTATCAAACGGGGGCGAAACCCCCAATCTTCAACGGAGTGAAAACTCCAAAACTTACATGTACATGCCGCCGTTGACGCGCAGCGCTTGGCCGGTGATGTAGCCGGCTTCATCCGACGCCAAGTAGGTGATGGCGGCAGCGATTTCGAGGGCGGTTCCCGTGCGACCGAGCGGAACGGCCGTCAGCATGGAGCTCTTTTGCTCCTCGGTGAGCCCGCTGGTCATGTCCGTGTCGATGAAGCCTGGGGTAACGGCGTTCACGGTGATGCCGCGCGACGCGTACTCGCGAGCCAAAGTTTTGGTGACGCCGAGCAGCGCGGCCTTCGAGGCCGAGTAAGTCACTTGGCCGGCGTTGCCCATCTCGCCGACGACGCTGGACAAGAACACGATTCGTCCAGTCTTGGCGCGCATCATGGTTCGAATCGCAGCGCGAGCGCAGTACACGGCGCCCTTGACGTTGACCGACAAGATCTTGTCGAAGTCTTCGTCCTTGAGGCGCAGGAGCAGACCGTCGATGGCGATGCCCGCGCTGGCCACGAGGATGTCCAAGCGGCCGAGCCTCTTGGCGACCTCGGTAATGGCCTTTTCGGCGGCTTCCCCATTGGCCACGTCGAACTGCACGATCTCGGCTTTGCCGCCCGCGCGCTCGACGGTCTCCGCGACTTCGCGGGCCGCGCCCTCGTTGCTGACGTAGTTGATCACGACGTGAGCGCCGCGCTCGGCGAGGGCAATCACCGCCGCGCGGCCGATGCCTCGCGAACCGCCGGTGACCAATGCTACTTTGCCGCTGAGATCGAACATGAGAGGGGATTAAAGAGCCTAATTGTCAGCTCGGGCGCCGTGTTTAGCACGGAGCTGCCGACGTTAAAGCGGGAAATTGGTTTCGCGCCTGGACCGAACCGAGCCCGCGCGCTGCGAGCGGGCCAGGACGGCAGCGCATCGCGTCAAATTACCCCAAAAACTGGGGAATTTTGGCAATGCTCTCCGGGTCGCCCACGGACAAAACGCTGATTCGCTTGTCGATGCGTTTGACCAGGCCGGCCAAGACTTTGCCCGGGCCGATCTCGAGCGCGTGGCTGACCCCGGCCTCGGCCATGAGCGCGATCGTTTGTTCCCAGAGCACGGGCCCGTCGATTTGACGCACGAGCAGGCTCTTGGCTTCCTCCGCATCGAGATTGGCCTGGGCGCTGACGTTCGCCACGACTGGGAAGCGCGGCGCTTCGAGCGTCAGCTTACTCAGTGCGGTTTCGACGGCACGCGCGGCGGGCGCCATGAGCGCGCAATGGAACGGCGCACTTACCTTGAGCGGGATCGCCTTGAGCTTCTTCGAAGCAGCGAGCAAAATAGCGCGATCGACGGCGCGCTTGTGGCCTGAGATCACGATCTGGCCAGGGGCATTGAAGTTTGCAGGCGACACGATGTCTCCGTGCGCCGCTTCTGCACACAAGGCTTCGACCGCGGCCCGGTCGCCGCCCATGATCGCTGCCATGCCGCCTTCGCCTTCGGGCACGGCGTCCTGCATCGACTGTCCGCGCAAGTGCACCACGCGAACGGCGTCTTCCAGCGTGAGCGTGCCTGCGGCGACCAGCGCGCTGTATTCACCGAGCGAGTGGCCGGCGGCAAAATCGGGGGCCGGCAAGTTCGGATGCGCGCTGCGAATCGCAGAAAGCGCGGCGATACTGGCCGTCACGATGGCGGGCTGAGTGTTCTTGGTGAGCGTCAGCTCGGCGATCGGGCCGTCGAAGCACAGCGCGCGGATCGAGAAGCCGAGCGCAAGGTCCGCGCGCTCGAAAATGTTTGCAGCTTCCGGGAAGGCGCTCGCGAGCGCTTGGCCCATGCCGACTTCCTGCGTACCTTGACCTGGAAAGAGCCACGCGGTTTTCACGCGCGCGGCTTAGCACGGTCCTTGGCACCGCGTGAAGGGGGGGCGAAGGCGGCCCCGCCCGAGATTCGAATTACATTCGAACGAGAGCGCTGCCCCAGGAAACGCCCGCGCCAAGCGCGCACATCAGCACGGTGTCACCGGGCTTGATGCGACCGTCGCGGAAGGCTTCGTCGAGCGCAATCGGGATCGAAGCGCTGGACGTGTTGCCATAGCGCTCGATGTTGATCACGAAGCGCTCCATGGAGATATCGAGCCGCTCGGCGATTTGCGCGATGATGCGCAGGTTGGCTTGGTGCGGAACGACCCAGCGCACGCTGTCGGCGGGCATGCCAGCGGCGTCGAGCGCGGCGCGCGACGCCTGACTCATGTTTTTGACGGCGGCCTTGAAGATGTCCTTGCCGACCATCTGCACTTTGTCGCGCTTGGCCTGCAGCGACTCGGCGCTCACACGCTCTCGGCTACCGCCGGCGGGGATGCACAGGGACTCGGTCAGAGAAGCGTCCGTGTACAGGCGTGTGGTGATGATGCCGCGACCGTCGGCGATGGCAGGGCCTATCACCGCTGCGCCGGCGCCGTCGCCGAACAGCACGCAAGTCGTGCGATCTTCCCAATCGACCAAGCGGCTGAGCAGCTCGACGCCGACGATCAGGATGTTCTTGTGCACGCCGCTGCGGATGAATTGATCGGCGATCGACATCGCGTACAGGAAGC
>DATCFJ010000236.1:0-7339 GCA_036509605.1 Polyangiaceae bacterium
GACGAGTCGAAGGAGTAACGAAGATGGGTATCCGAGCTTTTAAGCCGACCTCAGCGGGCCGGCGCTTCTATACAGTAAGTGATTTCGCCGAAATCACTACGAGCGAACCGCTCAAGAAGCTGACCGAGGGCAAGAACAACACCGGCGGTCGGAATCACTACGGCCGCATCACCTCGCGCTTCCGTGGTGGTGGTCACAAGCAGCGTTACCGCATCGTCGACTTCAAGCGCGCCAAGATCGGCGTGCCGGCTCGCGTCGCGGAGATCGAATACGATCCCAACCGCACCGCGCGCATCGCGCTCCTGCACTATGCCGACGGCGAGAAGAACTACATCCTCGCGCCCGACGGTCTGAAGCAGGGTGACACCGTGGTCTCGAGTCGCCTCGCGGACATTCGTCCCGGCAACTCCCTGCCGCTCGGTGACATCCCCGCCGGTACGATGATCCACAACATCGAGATGCGGAAGGGCAAGGGCGGTCAGCTCGTGCGTTCCGCCGGTTCTGCTGCCCAGCTGATGGCAAAGGATGCCACCTACGCGCAGATCAAGCTGCCCAGCGGCGAGGTTCGCAAGATCCACGTGCTGTGCCGCGCGACCGTCGGTCAGGTCTCCAATCTCGAACACCAAAACATCAGCTTGGGCAAGGCGGGTCGCGCCCGTTGGCTCGGGCGCCGTCCGCACAACCGTGGCGTGACGATGAACCCAGTTGACCATCCGATGGGTGGTGGTGAAGGCCGCACGAGCGGTGGTCGTCACCCCTGCTCGCCTTGGGGTCAGCTCTCCAAGGGTCTGAAGACGCGCAACAACAAGCGCACCGACGCGATGATCGTTAAGCATCGCAAGGCGAAGGGCTGAGCTATGGCACGCAGTATTAAAAAGGGACCGTTCATCGACGGTCATCTTCAAAAGAAGATCGAAGACGCCCAGGCTCAGGCCTCCAAGAAGGTGATCAAGACCTGGTCGCGTCGCTCGACGATCGCGCCCGAGGCCGTTGGTCTCACGTTCGCGGTGCACAACGGGCGGAAATTCGTGCCCGTGTTCGTCAGCGAGAACATGGTCGGTCACAAGCTCGGCGAGTTCGCGCCGACGCGGACCTTCCACGGCCACGCCGGCGACAAGAAGGGCAAGGGCGGCACGCCGACCGGCGCCAAGCCGTCGCAAGCGCCGGCTCCGGGTCGCAAGTAGCCGTTCGCCGTTAGCAAACGGGACGCGTCGCGGCTTTCGCTGCGGCGCGTCTTTTTTTGTTTGTCGCCCAAGGTTTGCGGAGGCCCACCCAGCCCTGGCGCTTCCCAGCGCGTTTGTCGGCGAGGCCCTCAATCGTCGAACACCCACCGAAGGTCGACGAGCTCAGCTCTCTCTCGTCGTTGCTAGTCGACGATTTTCGGCCAAGGTTACGAGCTGAAAACGGCGGCTCCACAGACTTCGGAGGCTCGCCGCCGACAGGGGGTGACGACGGTTCCGCGGGCAGCATCGTCGCCGGCGGCGACACGAGCTCGGGTGGCGACAGCAGCGGCGGGGCTACCTCGTCGGGTGGCAGCACGTTCGGTGGCGCAACGAGCAACGGTGGGAGCACCAGCGCGGGCGCGCCCGCTGGCGGCAGTGCGGGCAAGACCGGCGCCGGTGGTGGTGCTGCTGGCAAGAGCGGCCCCGCGGGTAGCGGCGGCAGCGGTACCGCAGCTGCAACTGGAAGCGCGGGCGCCGTAACAGCAGGCGCTTCAAGCGCGGGTGCGAGCGCCGGCTACCCGGCTTGCCCGGGGTCAGCGCTTGCCCCTGGGGCGCTGTCTGGACCGACAACGGCGGCTGTTCCTGAAAGTAGCGAAACAGTCGCGGCGGCGACGAAGCGGGCTCTTTATCCTGAACGCCCATCCAGCCAAAGCGGGATTTTGGAAAATTTTTCGGATATCAGACGGTCCATTCGCTTGCGCTGCGTCGCTCGCTTTGCTAGTCAGGCGCTCCCCTTTGCGGAGCCCTCCGGAGTACCGGGTTTGGGTTCCGCCAGCCGCCCCAAGCGGCTCGCGGTGCGGCCTTCCCCTGGAAGGCCGCGAACGTGTCGAAACCGCGGCCACTCGGAGGTGGTTGTGTCAGAGCAGCGGGTTTTCCGCTGTTCGCGGGGTCGACGGGTCTCACGAGGAAACTGTCGTTATGATTAGCAACGCCAAAGCCAATTTTCAGAGGATCAGTCCGCGTAAAGCGCGAATGATCGTCAATCTGATCCGCGGGCGGGACGCCTCCGACGCGCTGCAGCTTCTCGATTTCACGTTCAAGGCCGGTGCGCCGTTCGTGAAGAAGCTTATTGCCAGCGCCGTCGCGAACGCGAAGCTCAAGCGTCCCGATGTCGACACCGACGCGCTGTTTATCAGCAAGGCCTCGGTCGACAAAGCGGGCAACCAGAATCTTCGCCGTTGGCGGCCACGCGCTCAAGGGCGTGCGACCCGTATCGCCAAGGGCGTCAGCCACATTCACATCGAACTGGACCAGCGCTGAACCGCTCGCGCGCGTTCAGAAGCGGTAAGAACTAATGGGACAAAAAACTCATCCGTATGGCTTTCGCCTCGGCGTCATCAAGACGTGGACCAGCAAGTGGTACGAGGACAAGCACTACACCGCGTGGCTCCACGAAGACATCCGCATCAAGCGCGCGGTGAAGGAGTACCTGTACAACGCCAACGTCGCGAGCGTCGAAGTCGAGCGCGCTGCGAACAAGGCGAAGGTCATCGTGTACACGGCTCGCCCGGGTATGGTGATCGGCAAGGGTGGCAAGGGCATCGAGATCCTCAAGATCGGTAACCTCGACACGGCCGCCAAGGGTGAGACCAAGTTCGCGGGCGTTCAGTCGTTCACGAACAACGAAGTCTTCATCGACGTGCAAGAGGTCCGCAAAGCCGAGACCAACGCGCAACTCGTCGCCGAGAACATCGCGACGCAGCTCGAGCGCCGCATCGCTTTCCGCCGCGCCATGAAGAAGGCGTTGCAGACGGCCATGAAGTTCGGTGCCAAGGGCGTGCGCATTCGCTGCGCGGGTCGTCTGGCAGGCGCCGAAATGGGTCGCGTCGAGACGTACCGCGAAGGCCGAGTTCCGCTACACACGCTCCGCGCCGATGTCGACTTCGGCCTCGCCGAAGCGCGCACGACCTACGGCACGATCGGCGTCAAGGTTTGGATTTTCAAGGGCGAGGTGCTTCAGCGCAAAGCACGTCGCATCCCGGAGTGATGAGCGATGCTTCAACCTAAGCGCACCAAATTCAGGAAGCAGCAGAAGGGCAAGAACCGCGGCATCGCCTGGCGCGGCTCGGACGTTTCCTTCGGTGATTTCGGTCTGCAAGCGACCGAGTCCAGCTTCGTTACCTCTCGTCAGATCGAAGCCTGCCGTATGGCCATTCAGCGCCATGTGAAGCGCGCGGGCAAGCTCTGGATCCGCGTATTCCCCGACAAGCCCGTAACCAAGAAGCCGCTCGAAGTCCGCATGGGTAGCGGTAAGGGCGCCGTCGAAGGTTGGGTTGCCGTGGTCAAGCCGGGCAAGATCATGTTCGAGCTCGCTGGTATCCCGGAAGCCGATGCGCGCGAAGCCTTCCGCCTCGCCGGCACCAAGCTGCCGGTCGCGGTTCGCATGCTCGCCCGAGGTGATTTGTGATGAAAGCCAAAGACCTGCGTGAGCGCTCGACCGAAGATCTGGCCGAGCTGAAGACGTCGCTCGAGAAGGACCTCTTCTCGCACCGTATGAAGAACGCAACCGATCAGCTCGGTGATACGAGCCTGCTCGGCAAGGCGCGCAAAGACATTGCGCGCGCCGAACTGATTTTGCACGAGCGCCGCGCAGCAGCTGGCTCGAGCAAAGGAGCCAAGTCGTGAACGCCCCCGCAGAGTCCGGAAATCCGGTCTACCGCCGCAAGCTCATCGGTCGCGTCCGCAGCGACAAGATGAACAAGACCGTGATCGTCGAGGTCGTCCGCTTCAAGCGTGAAGGCATCTACAAGAAGTACGTTCGTGTTCGTAAGCGCTACAAGGCGCACGACGAGAAGAACGAATTCAAGACCGGTGACCGCGTCGAGATCATCGAGAGCCGTCCGCTGTCGCGCGAGAAGCGCTGGGCCGTGGCTCGCTTGGTCGATCGTCCGGCAGAGGGTTTGGCCACATGATCCAAACCGAGAGCTACCTCGACATCGCTGACAACTCGGGCGCCAAGCGCGTTCAGTGCATCAAGGTTATCGGCGGCTCGCGCCGTCGCTACGCCGGTCTCGGTGACGTGATCGTCGTCGCGATCCAAGAAGCACTCCCGGGCAGCAAGGTGAAGAAGGGTGATACCGCCCGTGCGGTCATCGTTCGCACCCGTCGCGAGTACCGCCGTGCTGATGGCAGCTACATCAAGTTCGACGACAACAGCGCCGTCTTGATCAACGCCCAGCAAGAGCCGGTCGGCACGCGCATCTTTGGCCCGGTCGCCCGCGAGCTTCGCTCGAAGAAGTTCATGAAGATCATCTCGCTCGCCCCGGAGGTGCTGTGATGGAACGCCTTCAGGTCGGTGATCAGGTCGTGGTCATTCGTGGCAACGACAAGGGCAAGCGCGGCAAGGTCTCGAAGCTGACGGATGACCGCGTCGTCGTGGAGGGCGTCAACGTAGTGAAGCGCCACCTCAAGCAGACGCCGCAACGCCCGGGCGGAATCCTCGACGTCGAGGCCCCGATCGCGAAGAGCAACGTCATGCTCGTGGACCCCACCACCAACAAGCCCACCAGGGTCTCGATCAAGATCGAGAACGACAAGAAAATCCGCGTCGCCAAGAGCGGTGCTGCCATTCCGGCGACAAGGGAGAAGTGAAGATGGCCAAAGCTGCAGCCAAGGCTGAACCTGCCGCGAGCTCGAGCTCCGCGGGCTCGGTGGCGCCTCGCCTTCACGCGAAGTACACGTCGGATTCGATCCCGGCGTTGATGAAGAAGTTCGGTTACACGAACCCCATGCAGGTCCCGCGTCTCAAGACGATCGTGGTCAACATGGGCGTCGGTGAAGCCGTTGCAAACCCCAAGCTGATCGACTCCGCAGTCGTCGAAATGACCCAAATCACCGGGCAAAAGCCTGTGGTGACGAAGGCCAAGAAGGCGATTGCGACGTTCAAGCTGCGTGAAGGGATGCCAATCGGCGTCAAAGTCACGCTGCGTCGCGAGCGCATGTGGGAGTTCATGGACCGCCTCGTGACGCTCGGCTTGCCGCGCGTTCGCGACTTCCGCGGCACTAACCCCCGCGGTTTCGATGGCTCCGGCAACTACACGCTGGGCCTCAAAGAACAGATCATTTTCCCCGAAATCGAGTTCGACAAGGTCGACAAGATCAAGGGCATGAACATCACGTTTGTCACCACTGCAGAGACCGACGAAGAAGCCAAAGAGCTGCTCGGAAGTCTCGGAATGCCGTTCAGGAGCTGATATGGCGCGCGCATCTCAATGGGCGAAGGCCAACAAGCCGCCCAAGTTCTCGACCCGTGCAGTGAACCGCTGCCGCGTCTGTGGCCGTATCCGCGGTGTTTATCGGGATTTCGCCTTGTGCCGCATTTGCACGCGGCTGCTAGCACTCAAGGGCGAGCTGCCCGGAGTCACGAAAGCGAGCTGGTGATCCCATGATGACCGATCCCGTCGCGGACCTGCTGTCGCGCATTCGCAACGCCTCCATGGCACGTCACGAGCTGACTCGCGTCCCCGCGAACAAGCTCAAGAAGAACATCGCACTGCTGCTCAAGGCCGAAGGCTACGTTGCCGACGTTCGCCAAGAGGAGTGGGGCCCGAAGAAGCACCAGACGCTGACCATCGTCCTGAAATACGGCGAAGATCGCACGTCTGCCTTCCAAGGCATCCGTCGCGTGTCCCGCCCAGGTCGCCGCGTGTACGTGCGTCACGATCAGATTCCGCGTGTCTTGAGCGGCCTCGGCATCTCGATCATCAGCACCTCCACCGGTCTCATGTCTGACAAGGAAGCGCGTCGCCGCAAGGTTGGCGGCGAGCTCCTGTGTGAGGTGTGGTGATGTCTGAAGCTCAAACACCGGTCGTGTTCAAGAAGTCTCGCGTCGGCAAGCGTGCCGTCGTGATTCCGAAGGGCGTGACCGTCAATCAGTCGGGTCAGAAGCTCGACATCCAGGGTCCGAAGGGCAAGCTCACGCTCGATCTTCCGGCTCAGGTCGCAGTTCGCAAGGACGGCGATTCCTGGTTGGTGGAGAGCAGCGCGGAGGGTCGCGATGCGGCTCGCCTTCAGGGTCTCAGCCGCGCGCTCTTGGCCAGCATGGTCAAGGGTGCCGCCGAAGGTTACGAGCGCTCGCTGGAGCTGGTCGGCACCGGTTACCGCGCTGAAGTGAAGGGTAAAGTCGTTACCCTGTCGCTCGGCTTCTCGCATCCGACTTCGATCGAGCTACCGGCTTCGATCACGGGCAACGTCCCGCCGGATTCGAAGGGCACCATGCTCGTGCTCAACTCGGCTGACAAAGCGGCTCTCGGACAAATGGCCGCGACGATTCGCGGGCTGCGTCCCCCCGAGCCGTACGGCGGCAAGGGCGTTCGTTATCGCGGTGAAAACATCCGCCGCAAAGCGGGCAAAGCCGCTAAGGGCAAGGCTAAGTAAGCATGGCAACTCAACTCACTGGCCGAGAACGCCGTCGCTTCCGCATCCGGAAGAAGATCAGCGGCAGCACCGAGCGCCCGCGGCTCAGCGTTTACCGCACGTCGACGCACATCTACGCGCAGGTCGTGGTGGATTCAGACGGGCGCACGCTCGCCGCCGCCTCGACGCTGTCGCGCGATCTTAAGACCACGCTCGGCGAAGACACCAAGACCGACGCCGCCAAGAAGGTGGGCGCGCTCATCGCCAAGATTTGTCTCGAGAAGAAAATCGAAAAGGTCGTCTTCGACCGCAACGGATACCTGTATCACGGCCGCGTGAAGGCACTTGCCGAAGCCGCGCGCGAGGCTGGGCTCAAGTTCTGAGCCGAGGAATCACCCATGGCATTCGATAACAACGTTGACGACGAGAAGCTCAAAGAGCGCGTCATTCACATCAATCGCGTCGCGAAGGTTGTGAAGGGTGGCCGCCGCTTCAGCTTTTCCGCACTCGTAGTGGTTGGCGACGAAGCCGGTCACGTGGGCGTCGGCCTCGGCAAGGCCAACGAAGTTCCGGAAGCGATCCGCAAAGGCAATGACCAGGCTCGTAAGAACCTGTTCAAGGTGCCGATGATCGGCGCGACGGTCCCGCACGACGTCACTGGGCACTTCGGTGCCGGTAAGGTCTTGCTCCGCCCGGCGTCCCCCGGCACTGGCGTTATCGCCGGCGGCGCGGTGCGTGCGGTGGTGGAGTCGGCCGGCATT
>DATCFJ010000237.1:0-17359 GCA_036509605.1 Polyangiaceae bacterium
CCCTCGACCGGCTGCACACGCGGCTCGCTGACACCGAGAAGGTGGCCGAGATTCTCGAGCGCCGAGTGGCCGCCGAGGACTCTGAGCAGGTTCAGGCCGACCTCTACTTCCGGCTCGCGCTGCTCCAGATCGAAAGCTTCAAAGAGCCGTCGCGCGGGTTGTCCTCGCTGCGCATGGCCTTGGATCGCGCTCAGGATCACGCCGGCGCGGTCGACGAGCTCGAGAAGCTGACCCTGCACCACGACCTGTTCGAAGAGGCCGCGGAGGTTCTGGAGTCCGTATACCGCGCTCGCGGTCGCACGGATCGCTTGGCCAGCTTGTACGAGAAGCGCGTTGCTCACGCGGACTCGCTGGAGGCCCGAGTCGACATGCGTCGCCAACTGTCGCGCGTGCTCGAAGTGGAGGCCAAGGATCCAGTCGCTGCGCAGCACGTGCTGGAGCAAGGCTTGCTGGAAGCTCCGACGGACAGCGCGCTGCTGGACGAGCTGGAGCGGCTGGCCGCCATCACCAATGACTGGCTGGGCGCGGCAACCGCGCTGAGCAGCGCGATCGACAAGCATCCCGATCTGCTGCCCGACGCCGCGGTTGGGTTGTGCGTGCGCTTGGCATCCTGGCAGCGGGACAAGGTTCACAGCACAAGCTCGGCCGAGCTGGCACTGAATCGGGCCCTTTCGTTCGAGCCGGATAGCGACGAAGTGCTGGTCTTGATTGAGCAGCTAGAGCGGCAGCCGGGCCGCGAACGCGACCTGTGCAAGACCCTGCGGCGCCGGGCCAAGCTGCAGCTGGACGAGGGGCGCCGCGAAGAGTTGTACCGCCAAGCGCACGCGCTGGCCACGGGCTTGGTTGACGCGGCGCTCGCCGAAAGCGTGCTGCGCGAGCTGCTCGCGCTCGACGACGCGAACCTTTGGGCGCTTGCCGAGCTGACACAAGTGAGCGAAGCGAGCGGCAATTTCCAAGAGACATTCGAGCTCTTGGTGAAGCGCAGCGAGCTGGGCGCAGACGCCGCCATGGTCCGTCTGCTGCGCCGAAAAGCAGCAGAGCTGGCTCGTGACAAGCTGGCCCAGCCAGCCAAGGCGATTCTGCTCTACGAGCAGCTGTTCGAAGATGAACCGAGCGACGCGGACGCCTCGAGCGCGCTGCGCGGCCTGTACGCGCGGGCCAATCGTCACGAGGATCTCGGTCGCTTGCTAGAGCGTTTGGTCGACCTTGCAGAGTCACCTGCGGCGCGCAGCACGCTGCGCATGGAGCTCGCCAAGCTGAGCGAAGAGCGCTTCTCAGCGCCGGATACGGCGATCGAGCTGCTGCGCGCGGTGCTCGACGATGAACCGGGTCGCGGCGACGCCGTGGTGGCTCTCAGCGAGCTGTACGAAAAGACCAAGCGCGACGAAGAGCTGGCCGACCTGCTGTCGTCGCAGATCGCAGGCGCGCAAGCGCGCGGCGACGTCCCGGCCGAGCTGAGCTTTCAGGTGCGCTTGGGCGAGGTCTACGACTCACGCCTGGGCGATCGCGATAAGGCTATCGACACGTACCGCGCCGTCCTGGCTCGCGACGTGCGGCATCAGGGTGCTCTGGAAGCCTTGGCGCGCTTGCTTCAGAGCGAGAATCGGCTGCCGGAAGCGGCGGACGTGCTCGACCAACTCCTTTCGGCCAGCACCGGCGAAGCCGCGATGGCGCGGGCGTTGGAGCTTGCGGAGGTTCAGCAGAAGCTTGGCTCCTCGGAAAACGCCGCCTCGGCGCTGGAGCGCGGGCTACTACAAGACCCGCGAAGCGCCGAGCTGCGCTCTCGCTTGCGCGCCTTGTACGAGTCCATGAAGTCCTGGGAGAACCTGGCCGCGCGGCTTTCGCGCGACGCCGACTTTGCGCCCACGCCCGAAGAGAGCGTGGCACTGCTCCGCCAAGCCGCGACCATTCACGCCGGGCAGCGTGGCGATCACGGCGCCGCGGCCGAGGTGTTGGATCGAGCGAGCAAACTGCGGCCGGACGATCGCGAGCTGCTCTTGGCTCTGTGCGACGAGTACAGCGCCTCCGGTCGTGGCAAGGACGCTGCCGCGGTCTTGGTCAAGATCATCGAGAGCTACGGCACCAAGCGCCCCAAGGAGCTGGGTGAGATTCATCGTCGTTTGGCCAAGGCCTACTTGGCTGACGGCGAGAACCAGCGGGCAATGGACGAGCTAGATCGCGCGTTCCGCATCGAGCCCGGCAATGTCAGCGTGCTCACTCTGCTTGGCCAAGTCGCGATGGACATCGGCGACTACAAGAAGGCGCAGCAAATGTTCCGCGCCTTGCTACTCCAGAAGTTGGACGACGCCGGGCCCGTGAAAAAATCCGAGGTTTTCCTACGTTTGGGTGAAATTCACGAGAAGGTTGGGGAAGCGCCCAAGGCCGTCCAAATGTACGAGCGCGCGATTCAGACCGACGGCCTGGAAGCAGCCAAAGTTCGGCTCGCGGCGCTGAAGGGCAAATAGCCCGAAGCCGGGCCACGCAGCACCATGGCCCGGCGAGTTCGCTCGACCCTTCCTTACGATCCGCGCACGGATCGCATCGCGGATGCCGGCTGGCTGGGCGTCGTCGGCCGCGGCGCGATCCAACGGGTCGTGGACGCCGACCAGCTGCTGCACTCCTTCAGCGACGCGATCGCCTCGTTTTGGACTCCGGGAGAAGCGGCGCGGCTCACGGTGCGGCGCGTGATCGTTACACAGATCATGTACACGGGCGTGCAGGCGCTCTCGCTCGTCAGCGTGATTGCGTTCTTGCTCGGCGCGAGCATCATCATTCAGTCGAGCTTGATGGGCTCGGCTGACGGCGAGATTTTGGGCAAGGTGCTGGTTGCGGTCGTGCTGCGCGAGCTGGCGCCGCTGATCACTGCGATCGTGATAGCGGGTCGCTCAGGCACTGCTATCGCCACGGAGCTCGGCAATATGAAGGTCAACTCCGAGATCTTGGCGTTGACGTCGCTTGGCATCGACCCGCCGCGGTACATCGTGTTGCCGCGCTTGGTGGCATCGATCGTGAGCGTGCTGGTGCTGATGATTTACTTCAGCGTGGTGGCTATCTTCGGCGCGATTGTGGTGGCCCAGCTGACCAACACCGCCACTTGGGGCAGCCTGTATTCTGGCGTTTCGCGCGGCGTGATGCCCTTCGATCTAGGGCTATTTTTGGTGAAAGGCGTCGGCCTCGGCGCCATCGTCGGCTGGCTGTGCTGCCACTACGGCCTGCAGGTGAAGAGCTCGCCGACCGAGGTTCCGCAGCAGGCGAGTCGTGCTGTCGTGATGAGCTTGCTCTGTGGCGTCGTGTTCAGCACCTTCGTGACGGCGATGTTCTATTGGGTTGTCGGGCCGCCGATACACTGGGTTTGTCAGCCTGCCGATACACTGAGCTGCTGACTCGGGCGCTGGCGAGCTTGCGCCGGTTCGCGGGCGCCCCCATAATCCCGAGTTGGTGGAGCCCGAGTTATCTCCCAGCACGCAGGCGAACGAGGGACTGGTGCTCGAGCGCGCCACCTTCGCGTATGGCGATCTGTGGGTGCTCCGGGAGACGGACCTGCACGTGCCGCGCGGCGGGGATCTGCTGGTCACCGGGCACAACGGCGTCGGCAAATCGACGTTCCTGTTCTTGTGCGCCGGCCTCTTACCGGCCACGACGGGGCGCGTGCTCCTGAACGGTCGCGCACCTCACGTCACGACGCCCAGTGATTTGGTACGGAACGGCGTGCGGCGCGGTGTGCTGTTCGACAGCGGCGGCTTGCTCTCCAACTTGAGCGCGCTGAACAACGTGACATTGGCATTGCGCTACCACGCAGACTTGTTTGGCTTGGACGACCAAGAGATCGAGCGGCGCGCGCGCGAGGCGCTGACGGAGCTGCGCGTCACGCAGGGGGATTTTCACGCGCTGCCCGCGCACCTTTCGCTCGGCGTACGAAAGCGGGTCAGCTTGGCGCGGGCCATGGTGCTGGACCCGAACTTCGTGTTTTTCGACGACCCCGACGCCGGGCTGGATTCACCGACGCGCACGCTCGTCTATGGCATACTCGAGCGCTTTCGCGACGACCCGCGCGTCACCATGGTCGTCGCGAGCAACAGCCGTCCGTTGATCGAGCGCATGGCCGTGGAGACTCTCGAGCTCTCCCACGGCTACTTGCTGCGCCGCAACAGCCAAAGCCCGCACTCGCGTAACCCTGCGGGGTAGTACGAGCTTCGGGAATATGTCACTGCTGGATGTTCAAGAGCTCGATGTCGAACACGAGCATGCCGGAGGGCGCGCCGGGGCGCTGCGGCTTGTCGCCGTAGCCGAGCGCGGGCGGCAGCCAGAAGCGCGCCTTTTCGCCGACGACCATTAGCTGCACGCCTTCGGTCCAGCCTTTGACCACGCCGTTGAGCGGGAAAGTGGCCGGCTCGCCGCGAGCGACGGAGCTGTCGAACATTTTGCCGTCGGTCGTCCAGCCTGAGTAGTGAACGGTGACGCGGCTGGTGGCGGTCGGGTGCTCTTTGCCCGTGCCCGGCGTGAGCACGCGGTAGGTGAGCCCAGAGGCGGTTTTCTTCGCGCTCGCGGGCGGAGCTTTCACGTCTTCGGGGGTCTTCGGGGCGCCCAGGATTTCGTGCAGCTCGACGTCGAACACGAGATTGCCAGACGGGGCGCCGCCCATCTGCGGGTGATCGCCGTAGGCGAGCTTGGCCGGGATCCACAGACGGCGTTTCTCGCCGGCCACCATGAGCTTCAGCGCTTCGGTCCAACCCGGGATCACTTCACCGACGCCGAACGTGGTGGGTTGACCGCGAGCCACGGAGCTGTCGAACATTTTGCCGTCCGTCGTCCAGCCCGTGTAGTCGACCTTCACGCGATCGCTCGCGGCCGGGTGATCTTTGCCTTTGCCCGGCGTGAGTACTTTCGTGGCGAGGCCGCTGGCGGTGACTTTGGCGTCCGCGGGTGCTGCGGCGACGTCGGCCGGCGCCGGAATTCCGGCGGGCTCGGGCGGCGCAGGGGGAGCGGGAGGCGGCTCGGCGCTCGGCGCGGGTGCGGCGCTCGCTGCGGGCGGCGGCGTAGCTGAGGCCTGCGTGGTGTTCGCGCCCGCCTCCGGAGGCGGCTTGTTGCACGCCGCAAGAGCGAGCGAGGTAACAGCGGCGAACGGAGCGAGGGACGACAGGACGAGCGGGGTTCGTAGGCGCATGGCGGGCGGCATCTTCCATCAAGCCAAAGGCCCGCGCAACCCGCAAGAAACCGCGCAAAGACCGTCGCTTTGGGTCCGCGGCGCGCGGCGCTTGGTTTACGCTCACACGGATGAACGTGCGCGCTGTTCGCCTGCCGCGCGGCTGGGGAGCCTTCGGGCTCGCCGCCGGGCTGTTGGCCGCCGGCTGTCACCGCTCACCGGGCGACCCCGCCGCGGCAGATGCCGAGCAGACGTTCGCCTCGGTGTGCGCGAAGTGTCACGGCGCAGATGGAAAGGGCGGCGTCCCCGCCGCCGAGGGCGCGAACCCGCCGCGGAACTTCTGCGACGCGAGCTTTCAAGCCAGCCGCAGCGACGAGGACTTGAGGCAGGTGATCCGCAAGGGGAAGGGCGGCATGCCTGCTTTTGGTAACTTGTTCTCGGACGCAGACCTGCTCGCGCTCGTCCACAAGATCAGAACGTTCAATCCGCCTGCGAAAGACCACTGAAGAATGTTGAAGGGCACCCCGTGACCAGCACGCAGACCGACACGCCAGAAGGCGAGCCCAGCGAGCCCGCGCTTACGGGAGCTCGTTTGGCCGACCTGCGTGTGGATCATTGCCGGCTCGGGTCGAGCGGGTTGTTCTTGTACAACCTGCTGTACTGGCCGTATTTACTGGCCAGTTGCAGCGTGCTGTTCTTCCCAGCTCTGCTGCTTTGGGCGCTCACCTTTTGGGATCCGAAGCGGCGCTGGCTGGCCCAATTCACCAGCGTCTGGGGCGCGCATTACCTGGCCTGGGCACCGTTCGCGAGCGTGAAGGTCGAGGGGCTCGAGCACACGGATCCGAATCGGCCGTGCGTGTATGTCGTGAACCATCAATCGATGGTCGACATCTTGGCCGTGTTTGCCACGCGGCTGCCTTACCTGTGGGTGAGCAAGGTCGAGAATTTCTACGCGCCGTTTTTGGGTTGGAACATGTGGCTCAACGGTTACGTGCCATTGAAGCGTGGCCACCTGCCTAGCATCCTGCGCATGGTGCGCTTGTGTTTGAAGAAGCTCGACGCGGGTCATAGCCTGTGTGTGTTCCCCGAGGGCACGCGCTCGCCGGACGGCAACTTGATAGATTTTTATCGCGGCGCGTTTTGGGTGGCGACTCGGCGGCGTGTCCCGGTCGTGCCGATCATCGTCGAGGGCACTGGTGCCATCTTGCGCAAGCGCAGCATGCAGATCCGGCCGCAGCCCACGCTGGTTCGGGTGCTGCCCGCCATCGATCCGGCCGAGGTCGGCTTTGACGACCGCAAGCTGCGGGACTTGGTCCGCGCGCGCATGGCGGACGAGCTACTGCTGATCAGGCGCGCTGAGCGCTGAGCGCTGAGCGCTGAGCGCTTGCTCAGGGGCTCCGTTCCGTGTCCTGGTTTCGCCCGAGAAAACGGCGTTCGTGAGGGGCTCGCGCTGGCCGCGCGTCGTGGCGTAACGCCCGAGGACGGGGATGTGGTAAACGAATCTCGCTCTCGCAACGGCGTCGGTAAGTCATGCGGAACCCGCTGTATCTACGGAACAATCCAAGCGAAATCCGCTACGTCAACACTTACGTCGAGAACCGTTTCGCGGAGGAGAACGCGTTCGTGCGCAAGCCGCGTCGGAACATCGAGCCCTGGCCGAAGTTCGAGCACGCGAAACGCAATCTGCTCCCAGCGCCGAGCTGGCCGGGGCACGAGGCCGCCATCGAGTGTTATTGGCGCTGCTGGGAAATCGCGTTCCAGAACTTTCGCCCGGCGACCGACGAGAATACGTTCGTCACGGACTACTCCTCCACCATGTACGACGGCAGTTTGTACATGTGGGACACCGTGTTCATCGCGCTCTTCGGCCGCTACGGGGATCGCGCCTGGAAGTTCCAAAACACGCTCGACAACTTCTACGGCAAGCAGCACCCCGACGGCGGCATCTGCCGTCAGCTGCGCGAGAACAACGGCAGTGAGTGCTACAGCCGCTTCGATCCCGCGGGCAGCGGCCCGAACGTGCTCGGCTTCGCGGAATGGGAATATTTCCAGGCGTTTGGCGATCGCGAGCGCCTTGCCGAGATCTTCCCGGTGCTGGTCTCATACGGGCAATGGAACCGCCGCTACCGCACCTGGCCCAATGGCAGCTACTGGGGCACGGGTCTCGCCAGCGGCATGGACAACCAGCCGCGCTCACCGGAAGGTGAGATCATCGATCACGCGCATTTGACCTGGGTCGATACCAACATGCAGGCGGTGCTCGCCAATCGCATCGTGCTGGACATTGCCAGTGTGCTCGACCGCCGTGAGGAGGTGCAAGACTTCGCCGACGAGAACGCGCTGCTCGTACCCTGGATCAACGAGTACCTGTGGGACGAGTCGTCCGGCTTCTATCACGACCTGCGGCGCGACCAGACGCGCCTCACCGAAGTCAAGACGATCGGCGCGTTCTGGGCGCTGCTCGCGGACGCGGTGCCTGCCGAGCGCTTGCCGCGCTTCGTGGAGCACCTGGACAACGCCGCCGAATTCAAGCGCCCGCACCGTATTCCAAGCCTATCCGCCGACACTCCCGGCTACGATCCGGATGGCGGCTTGTGGCTGGGCGGCGTGTGGCCACCCACGAACTACATGGTCATGCGCGGTCTTGCAGCGCGCGGCTTCGAGGATCTCGCCTATGAGATCGCCAAGAACCACCACGACAACATGGTGGCCTCCTTCGAAGAGACCGGCTCGGTTTGGGAGCACCACGCGCCGGACGAAGTCGGCGGAGGCCGCGGTCGAAAAGACTTCGTGGGCTGGACGGGCATCACGCCGATCGCCGTGCTGTTCGAGTTCATCTTTGGGCTTCGCCCCGAGTTCACGCAAAACCGGCTCACTTGGCAGATCCGCGGCATCGAGGGCTTCAGCGTCGACCGTTACCCGTTCGGTGCCAGCGGGCTGCTCAACTTGAAGCTGCACCCGCGCGGCACCGTGCTGGAGAAGCCCACGGTCGAGATCACGAGCGACATCGATATCAAGGTCGAGCTCGTGTGGGCTGGCGGTAGTGAGACCGTAGAAGTGCGCGCGGCGTCGAAGTAGCTCGACAATTCGGCCAAATTTCATGGCTACCACGGTGATGATCGACGGCCGCCTCGTGCCGCCTGAGCAGGCGGTCGTGAGCGTGTTCGACCGTGGCTTCTTGTATGGGGATTCGGTGTTCGAGTCGCTCAGGACGTACGGCGGAGTGCCGTTCGCGCTGGACGAGCACTTGGCGCGGCTCGAGCGCAGCGCCGCACGCGTGCTGATCGCGTTACCCGTCAGCGTTGCCTCGTTGCGCGAAGAGATCTTGGCGGCAGTGGCCAGCCACGGCAGCGCAGAGTCGTACGTGCGCCTGACGCTCACGCGCGGCACCGGGCGTGCGCTCGGGCTCGACCCAGAGCTGGCCAGTGAACCGCTGCGAGTCGTGCTGGTGAGCACGCTGTCGCCTCCGCCGGCCGAGCTGTACGACCACGGCATGGCAGCGATCACCTTTCGCGCCGAACGACCGAGCGACGCGCCGGCCGTGGCCGACGCCAAGATCGGCAACTACTTGCTCGCGATATTGGCGATGCAGGCGGCGCGCGCGCAGGGCGCCGGCGAGGCGCTGCTCGAGGACGCGAACGGCCATATTTTAGAGGGATCGACCTCGAACCTGTTCGCTGTCTTTGCGGGCACACTGCTGACGCCGCCCGAAACCGCCGCGATTCTGCCTGGCATCACCCGCGCGCATACGCTTCGCATCGCGGCTGAGCTGGGGATCCCAGTCGAGCTGCGCACTCCGCGGAAGGGCGAGCTCGGGAAGGCAGACGAAGTCTTCATCAGCTCTAGCATTCGCGAGCTGGTACCTGTGGTCAGCATCGACGGACAGCGCGTGGGCCCCGGGCTTCCGGGACCCATCACGCGTGAGCTACTGCGGTGCTTTCGAGAAGCCGCCGCGCGACGCTAGAGCTAGCCAGAGCTCAGGGTGTGGCTTCGGCCGGCGCGCCCGGATTGGCTTGTGCCATCGGGATACGCAAGCGCCCGCCGTCTTGGTAGGCCAAGGCGCTGATCGCCTTGTCGAAGAAGGCGCGCAGGAAGCCGACCTCGTGAGGCGGATTGGTGATGAGTCCTGCGTTGCCGATGTTCTTCATCGTAGCCACGACCTCGAGCGTACGCACTTCGCCTTCGCGCGACAGCACGCTGAGCGCGCTGTCTTTCATCATGCGCACCAGGGCTTCGCGGCGCTCCGGTGTAAAGTAGCGATCGGTCGCGGCAACGACTTGCTCTTCCAGCTTCTTTTGTAGCTCCTCGGGCGGCGGCTCGGTGCCCGGGGTGAGCTGCTCGCCGACCTTGAATAGCATCTCGTCGACGACGGGCTTGGGCGGGAACCAACCGCGGAACTCGGGCAAGAAATGCAGGCTCTGCGAGTTCTTGGCTAGGTCCTGGGCGTCCTCGTCACCGAGCTCTAGGCCTTCGCTATCGAACGGGTGCTCTTCGGGCGTGCTCGGAACGGGCTCGAGCAGCGAAGCCGCGCTCGAGAAGCCGAGCGGCTCCGGCACACCGCGCGCCGCGTGGGCTTTGCGAGCTGCGGCGATGCGACTGCGCGCCCAGGCCACCGGCACCTTCACCGGGCGGTAGTCCGCGCCCGGCAGCGCGCGCGCTAGAGCCTCTTTGAGCTGCGTCTGATTCAGATCCCCGACGTTGACGCGGTGCACGCCGAAATCGTCGTGCAAGAACACGAACACGCTGTGCGCGCGGCTCGTCGCGGAGCGCGAGGTGATGACCATGCACACGCTGCCGCCGCTGTCTGGGGCGAGCATCAGCGCTTCTTCGACTTCCGGCGACTTTTCGCCGGTTACGCTGGCGACGTGACTCGCGGTCGGCACGGCAACGCCGCGCGCCTTGAGCACGTTCAAGCCACGGCGCGCGGCCTTGCGCGCAGCGCCCTGCGCGCGCTCCGAGGCCTCGTTGACGGCTGCGGCGTTGCCGGCCTTCACCCATGCCTCGACCAGCGCGCCCGATTGTGCTCCCGCGCGTTCCAAGGCTGCGAGGGCGGTTTCTGCGCTCGCCGAGAGATCGGCAGCTGCGAATTTATCGCCCGACTTGTTCGATTGTTTGTCCACCATCACGTCTCCCAAAAATTAAACAGAATATTCAGGGTAGCGCGGCGATGGCCTCGATCTCCACGCGCGCTCCCAGAGGTAAGGCCAAGACGGCGACGGTCGTCCGCGCCGGCGGCTGATTCACGAAATGGCGGCTGTACGCCTGATTGAACGCAGCAAAGTCCGCCATGTTCGTCAGATACACCGTGGTCTTCACCACGTTGCTGAGTGATGCCCCTGCCGCGCTCAATACCGCGCGCATGTTCTCGATGATGCGCTCTGTCTCGGCCGCGATGTCTCCGGTCACCATCTGACCCGAGACCGGGTCGAGCGGGATCTGACCGGCGAGAAACAGCAGCGAGCCGTCCTTGATGGCTTGCGAATAGGCCGACACCGGCTTGGGCGCGTCCAGCGATAGAATTACCTCTCGAGACATCTTGGCTCTCCACCCGAATCGGGGGGGCGCAGTCTCGCTCCGAGCACGGCTGGGATCAACCCTGGAAATGGCGCATTTGTCGGCCTGTCGGCAACCCCCCGAGGCTTCGCAGTCGAAGATTCAGAGTCCAAACCGCGCTGCACGAGGCGAAAGCGAGAGCTCGCCGCGACATCACTGGCTGCAGGCCAGATTGCCCGAGATCACCATGTCGGCGGCAGGGAAGCCGGCGGCGAGGAAGAGCTGCTGCAGCTGATTGGCCCGGCACGTCGAAAGTTGTGGATTGTTGACGATGCGCACACTTTGGGCGCCAGTGACTTGGATGCCGCTCTGCGTGAGCATCACGGCGGTGAAGCCGTCGACCGTGGTCAGGTTCGGGTTCGTGTCGAACCAGAGCTGACCCATCGTCAGCGCGGCGTTGCTTGGCAGCGTGACCTGAGTGAGGTTCGAGCGGTTGATGCGAACGTGCGTGATCGCCTTCACGCTCGAGAGATCGAGCTTGCCGGACAAGTCGCTCAGGTCAATGGCGCCGCCGGTGACGTAGACCGAGCCCAAGCTAGTAAGACGCGAGAAGCCGCAGTCGACCCAGGCCTCAGTCAAGCCAGCGCTCACCTCGACTCCGCCGCCGGTCTTTTGCAAATTGCGCAGCGGCCAAAAGCTAACCGCTTGGCTCGGCGAGACCACGTCGATCTTGAGGTCGTCGTCGACCGTCTCCAAGCAGGAAAGCGCGGCGAGCTCTTCGGGCTGGTAGATGTAGAGCGCGGTCTTGACCTCGGTCACGCCTTCGAGATCGCTCGCGTTGGTCTGGTTGTACCGCTCTAGGACCTTGGTTGGGCAGCTCGGCTCCGGCGTGGTTGGGCATCGGTGCAAAGTAATGCTCGGCAGCGCGCCCCCGCCGCCGCCCGTGCTCGGGGAACCGCCCATGCTCGTCAGCGCACCACCAGCGCCGGGAGTCCCACCGGTCATCGTGCCGCCGCCGCTCGAGCCTCCGGCGCCCGTGCTGAGGTTCAGCGAGCCGCCCTGCCCACCGGTGCTGTTCTGCCCGCTCGCGCCGCTCGCAGCTGAGACTTGTGAGCCAGGCGTCTCGGTCGAGCTGCCGCCGCACGCCACCGCGGTCATGGCCATCACCAACCCGAGCGATGCCTGAATCCAGAGCTTGTCGTCCAAAGCTGTCACCTCGTGTTGCCCCATACGTCGAGGCTAGGCAAATCCTCCCCGGTCGGCCCCCGTTTTGTTACTCGCGTCCGCGTTCGCCGCGCCGCTCAGGAGCGGTTTCCGTCCATCGAGCGACGGCCGTCGATGGCGCGGCCGAGCGTTATCTGGTCGGCGAATTCGAGATCCCCACCGTGCGGCACACCGCTGGCGATGCGCGAGACCTTGAGCCCTTTTCCGGCTAGCTCGCGCGCCAGCAAGAGCGCGGTTGCTTCACCGTCGACCGACGGGGGAGTCGCCAAGATCACTTCCTTGACCGAGTCCTGCTCGACGATTTGGAAGAGCTCGCGCAGCGGTAGCTCGTCGGGACCAACGCCGTCGAGCGGGGACAGCAAACGGCCGAGCACGAAGTAGCGCCCGCGCATCGAGGCGCTCTTCTCTATCGCCATCAGATCCTGCACGCGCCCGACGATGCAGAGCAGGCTGCTGTCGCGCCGAGAGTCGAGGCACACGGGGCACAGCGCGCGCCCGTTCTGACCGACTTCTGCGATATTCCCGCAACGCTCGCACCGCTTCACGGTAGCGCCCAGCTCTTGCAGCGCGACGCCCAGCTCGCGACCATATTCCTGACTCTCGGTCACGAAGAACATGGCGAAGCGTTGCGCGGTTTTCTCGCCCACTCCGGGCAGGCGGGAGAGCAGCTCGATGAGGCGTTCTAGGCGGTCAGGCAGCATCGCTCAAACTACGGTTGGTCCCAATTTCAAATTCTTGATCCGCGCGCCGAGGACTTCGACTGCGTCGGTGATGCCGCGGTGCTTCTTGGCTTGTGCCTCGGCTTCGCGTTGCTTGTTGATGCGGATCTCCGCGTCGATTGTGGCCAGAGTTTTGATGGTCGTTGCGCGCGCCGACTCGAATTCGAAGACCACCTTCGTGGGCACTCCGAAATGCCCACTCGCTAGGCCCGTCAGCAGCTCTTGCGAATCCTTGTCGTTTGCGCCGTGGCCGAACATGTCCCCAGGCTCCCAGCCCAGGCGCATTTCGCCCACGGTCACAGACAGGATCGAGGCGCGCGACAGGAACGCGGCCAGCTCCGCGCGGCGCTCGTTCACTTGGTCCAAAATCGCTCGGAAAGCCGCTAGATCTTCGGCTTTGGGCTCTGTTTGCGGCGGGCGCGGCGCGGCATTGGCAAGGGCGCGTGCCTCGGTCTGCTTCTCTGCCTCGCCGTGCTCCGGAAATGGAATCGCAAAATCTGGATCGAGCTCGGGCTCGGGCCTCCGTGCTGGTGGAGGCTCCTTGCGCCCTTCGGGCGGTGCTTCGGGGCGCGCGCTCTGTACTTCTCGCGGACGGCGATCCGGGGCGCGGGGTGCGAGATCTGGCGGCTGGTATTCGGGTTGTGGCGGCGCAGAACGCGGCTGCTGCGGCGCCGGGCCACGCGAGGGCGGCTGCGATGCTTGCGCGGGCTGAGCGGGGCGCGGCGCAGCCAGCCGTTGCTCGAGCGCCGCCAAACGCCGCACGAGCTCATCCACTGGCAAAAGCGGCGGACGGCGCGCCAAGCGCACGAGCAGCATTTCGAGCGCGGCACGCGGCTGGCCACTGCGCACGACGTCGTCGAAGCCTTGGGAGAAGCCTTGATGCAGCCGGATCAAGTCGTCGGCGTGAGTGGCTTCGGCCAGCTGCTGAACGTCACGCACTTCTTCGTCCGCGAGATCCAGCAGGGTTATCGGCTCCTTGCAGACTTTGGCGACGACGACGTCACGCAAAAGCCCAAGTAGATCGCGCGCGACGTGTGCGGTGTCGTAGCCTTGATTGGCCAGCTCGGCGATGACGCTCAAAGCGGCCGCGGCGTCCCCGCTCACCAGCGCCCCCGCGATGTCGTGCAGTACCTTGCGGCTGGCCACGCCGAGCACGCGCGCGACGTCTTCCCCGGTGAGCTTCGCGCCGCCCCAGGCGATCACCTGATCGAGCAAGCTCATCGCGTCGCGCATGCTGCCCGCGGCTTCACGTGCAATAACGCCTAGCGCCGCTTCATCGCTCTCGATCTTCTCCTGCTCGAGCACGTAGCGAAGCCGACCGGCGATCACCTGCGTGGGGATCAGCTTGAAGTCGAAACGCTGCACACGGCTCAAGATCGTGATCGGGACCTTGTGCACCTCGGTCGTGGCGAAGATGAACTTGACGTGCGGCGGCGGCTCTTCGAGCGTCTTTAGGAACGCATTCCAGGCGTTCGTCGAGAGCATGTGCACTTCGTCGACGATCACGATCTTGAAGCGATCCCGCGCGGGGCGGTAGGGCAGGGAATCCTGCAGCTTTCGCACGTCGTCGACGCCGGTGTAGCTGGCGCCGTCGATCTCGCGCACATCCACGTCCGTGCCCAGCGCGATCTCGAGGCACGCGGCGCACTTGAGGCACGGCGTGACTGTCGGCCCCAGGTCCTTGCCGGGCGGCGTGGTCTCCGGGTCGCCCAGGCAATTCAGGGCCTTCGCCAGAATGCGGGCGCTCGTGGTCTTGCCGACGCCTCGCACGCCGGTGAACAGGAATGCGTGCGCGACTCGACCGCTGTCGATGGCGTTGCCGAGCGTGCGAGACACGTGGTCCTGACCGACCAGGTCCTCGAAGCGCATCGGTCGCCACTTGCGCGCCAAAACCAGGTAGCTCATCTGCAAACACTCGCGTAGCAGATAGCGTGCGCCCTGGCGAGCGGTGCGCCAAGGGAGCGAGCGATCTTCGCTGTTTGCGTGCGTGATTGAGCGGAGCCGCGGACCGGGGTAGCTTTCGAAGGTGCGATTGTTTTGCGTGCTTCGATGCGTCATTGCGGTAATGACCGGCACGGCCGCGTGTCAGCGGCTTGCTCCGCCGGCGACCGCGGCCGTGAAGTGCCCCCCGCCGCCGGCGAGTATGCTCGCGAGCGCTGACGCTCCGCTGAACACCACCGGCCTCGAGACGCGATCGCTCGACATCCCGATCTCGAACATGAGCCTGCTAATTAGCCAGCCTGACTTGGGTCAGGTCATCCCCAGCGCTGACGCGGCTCGCTACGAGGCGCGCTTCGTCGTCAGCGCGTCGAAGGTCGATCCCCTACTCGTGGGTCGGCCCGACTCCGAAGCGTTGGTCGTCGCTGTTGCCTTGGACGGCGGGCGGCCGCGGCGCGTCGCGCTCGGCCACGCGGCTATCACGCTGAGCGAGCTGATCCCCGTCGACGCAGAGCTGACGGACGGCGAGCATTGGTTGTTCGCCGCGCCGCTGCCCGCGGGCGGCGTGCCCGAGCCCAGCAAAGGCTCGCCGCGTTCGGCGGTCGCGCGCCGCTTCTTCGTGGGCAAAGTGCCGAGCGACCACTCGCAGGCAAGCGGAGCGGTTTGGCTGCTGGCGCCGGATGGCACCTACAACGGCCCGTCCTCGGGCGATGTCGTGGTCGACGCCTTTGTCTTTAGCGCAACGGGTGTGCCCCTGGCTACCGAGCCCACGATCAGCTTGAGCGGCCCGGGTGTCTCCGGTGAAGTGCGGGCTGCCTCGCCGTTTGCGATCGGGAAATTGGCGAGCGGAGACTTCGACGTCAAGGCGTCCGCCGCCAGCGCGAATCCGGTCACCATTCGTTTCACGATAAATCGCGAGCTGAGCGAGCAGCCGTGAGCGGCACATTCTTGTCCGGTGTGCTCTCGGCTTGGGCTGCGGCTCAGCTCGGGCTCGGCGCCTTCTTCGTGCTCGCGTACTTTGCGGGTCGGCGCGAGTCGGAATACCTCGTGTTCGGCTTGCTGTGCTTCTCGTTCAGCGTGTTCAGCCTCGGCGTAGCGATGGACTACCACGACGGACGCCACGCGCACGGAATCCTCTCCGACCAGATTGGCCTGTCCGGGGTGATCTTCGCGGGAGCGCTCAACGTGCATTTCGCGCTCTGCTTTCTGGGCGTCCAGGACCGCCTACGCTGGTGCGCTCCGTTATACTTTGTCGCGGTATTGTTCTTCATCGGCAATTGGTCCGGCGCGCTGTGGGTGCCCGGTCAGTTTCGGATCGTCGCTTCGAATGTGTTTGGGACGCGCGTCGAGCACATCGTCGCTACGGCTGGTGCTTGGGGCGACACCTTTTACCTCGTGGGCCTGGCGGAAACGCTGGCTACGGTCGGGCTTTTGGCTCGCGCCTATCGCTCCGGTCGACGGGACGCACTAGCTTCGCTGATTGGCATTTCGCTGACGGTGCCGGCGGTATTCAACGACGTGGGCCTGGCATCCGGGATCTTCACCAGCACCATCAGCCTGCTGCCGCACGCCTTCTTGATCTTCGCTTTCGGCGTCGCCGGCACCGTGCTGCTTCGCTATCGCCTGGCTGCCGGCGGGCTCGAACAGACCACAGAAAGCCTCCAGCTGCGCACCGACGAGCTCCGCACCTCTCACGCCGAGCTGCGGAACGTGCAAAGCGAGCTGGTGTCGAAGAATCAGTTGGCCGCGGTCGGCGAGCTGGCTGCGGCCATTGCGCACGAGGTTCGCAATCCATTGGCTGTGATCGTGAACGCCGTTGCCGGCTTGCGCCGTGTCTCCGGGAGCGAGGAAGACCGCAGCATTTTGCTGTCCATCGTGGACGAAGAAGCGGCTCGCTTGAATCGCTTAGTTACGGATTTGCTGCGTTTCGCGCGGCCCGTCAACGTGAAGCGCTCGCCGGTGTCCCTGGTGGAGCTCGCCAACCGGTCGCGCTCGCAGGCCATGGACGGCCACGACATCGTGGTGACCATCGACGACGACCCCGAAATCAAGACGGTCTGGGTCGACCCGAGCCTGTTTCGCCTGGTCTTCGATAACTTGGTGCAGAACGCCTGCCAGGCCATGAAAGGCGGCGGGCGCGTTGACATCATCGTGACTCGCGGCAGCATGAGTACTGGCCCAGCGGTCTCGATTCAGATCAAAGATCACGGACACGGCATGGAACCAGAGGTGCGTGAACGCGCGCTCGACCCCTTCTTCACGACCCGCCCGAGCGGCACCGGTCTAGGCCTGCCGATTGTGCAACGGATCGTCGAAGCGCACGGCGGGGAGCTGCGGATCGAGAGCGAAGAACGCTCTGGCACCAGCGTGACCTTGTTTTTGCCACTCGGCGCGCCTGCCGGAGCGGAGCCCGTGGACGCGCATTCCGCGAGCCATCGTTTGGCCTGACCATGAAAGACCTGGCTCGCGAGCACGTGATAGCGCTGGATAAGGCGTACGTCTGGCACCCGTACACGGCGATGGACGAGTACATCGCCGAGACCAATCCGCTGGTCGTGAGTCGCGCCAGCGGTTGTCGCTTGTTCGACGCGGACGGCCGCGTGTACATCGACGGCAATGCGTCGTGGTGGTGCTGCTCGCTCGGGCACAACCATCCACGCTTGGTCCGTGCCCTTGCCGCGCAAGCCGAGCGGCTCAGCCACGTCGCGCTGGCAGGGATGACCCACGAACCGGCCGCGCTGCTAGCCAAAAACTTAGTTGCCGTCGCTCCCGCTGGCCTCGAGCACGTCTTCTTCAGCGATGACGGCTCTACCTCGGTCGAGGTCGCGCTGAAGATGTCACT
>DATCFJ010000238.1:0-2269 GCA_036509605.1 Polyangiaceae bacterium
CGACCGGCTCTCTCGTGCCCGCGCGAAAGCGGAATTCGACGTGTCCCGGCTCGAAGCTCGTCAAATCGACGTCGACACTGCCCATCGTGAGCTTGCTCGAATATACGCCTGGGAGCCACGCCGGCGTTGGCTGCGTCCCGCCGTCGGGGGCCCAGGGAATGTCTGCTGCGTCATGCGGCGTTGCGTCGCGCACCGTCACGTAGAAGAAATCCTTCGCTGACCAACGCACGAACTTCTCGGGCGGGATGGTCATGCGATCGTCGGCGAGCTTCAGGTGATACTCGCCCTTTTTCGGGTTAACGACGTCGGTGTACACGAAGCCGCTGTGCGCGGGGTTCATGTCCAAGTGCATCGCGTACGAGCAGCCGGCTTGGCGGAGGGCCTTGCCGAGCGTCGGCCCGTCTATCTCTTCGCCCCAGGCGTAGTACAGGTGCCCGGCCGCGGTGACACACAACGCCGTCCGCTGAGTCATCACGCTGGTGCCTTCGATTTGCCAGCCCCAAAGCCGCCGCCCAGTCGGGTTGGCCACGCCGTCCTCCACCAAGGGGTCGAGATTTTGGCGAAAAGACAGGATATTTGCGGGTATTTCGTCGCTTGGCGGCCAACTCCCCAGACCGACCTCCGACGCGTCGTTCACGATCACGGTGGCGCCGCCCTTGACCGGCGGGATCAGCACGCGGCGATTCACCATCATGCCGTACGCGCCGTGTTGCGTCTTGAACGCGCCGTTGAACGTGCCCACCACGCGGCTGTACACGGCCGGGTCTGCCGGGATGTGCCCCTCACCGGGTGAGCCCGTGGTCGGCTTCGGATCCTCGTAGCCCGCCTGCATGCCGAGCTCGAGCTGGCGCATGTCCATGGCCACGAGCACTAGCTCGGAGTACGGCCGATCCGGATCGGGTCGAATCACGGTGCGATAGAAATACGCGGGCGGCTTGCTGCCATCCGGCACGCCGAGCATCGGTTTCAAGAAACCGTAGGTGACGGGCGTCCATTCGCCTTCGCCGGGCCGCGGATCTTTCCAAATAGAAGGCACGTTGGGCGGCGGCCAAGAGTCTGCGGCGTGTTCGAAGTCACTGCCGTCCAGCACCTTGGCCACGACTTGCTCGGGCGCGGCGGCTTTCAGCACGCTCTCTTTCTTCGAGGAGAAGACGGCGAAGCTTGCGCGCTTCAGGTCATCTTTCGCGCCAAAAACCTTATTTTCTAGCCACGCGATGGCTTCCGGACCGACCTCCGCACGCACGGTGTCGACCAGCCATAAGAGCAGCGGCTTCGGCACGTGTACTTCGGGCACGACGCGCGCCGCATACGGTTCGCCGCCATCCAGCGCGTGCAATGAACGCTGCTCGGTCTCGTAGTGCAACCCGCGACCATTGTCCGAGAAGTCGATGTCGAGGTTGGGCGGGTTGAGCGTCAGCTTGGCGCCTTGCGCCGGCACGTCGAGCACGATGTTGGTGCGCCCGAGCCCGGCGAAGCTGCCCGTGTCTTGGTACGAGTTGATGGCTAGAAGCACGCGATCGAGCAGCTTGTCTGGGCGATCGCTGCGCCGAATGCCGCTCAAATCGAGCACGCTCAGGCCTTGAATGCGGCCATAGGCAAGCGTCGCGAACGTCGCGCGATCGCCGCGCGCTTCGAGCGCAGCGTCGTCCCCGACTGGCGTGTCAGTCACATTGCGGATCACGCTCACCGACAGCGGCTGTCCGTCGAGCGTGACGCGCACGCGCGCCCGGTACAGGTCACGGGCGCCGCCAACGCGCGGTGCGCCCAAGAACAGCACCCGCCGGCCGAGTATCAGCTCCTCGAGCGCGCCTGGGCTTTGCTCCCAGATCATCTCCTCGGGTTGGACGACGCCGCCAATGGCGCCGCCGAGCCACTTCGCAAGCCCGTCGACCGATCGCTCGGGCGGTCTGGGCGCGCTTCCGCGGGCGACCGTAGCGAGAAGCGCCACGAATCCGAGCAGCAGCCCGCGCCGCTTGAAAAAGGCTGACGGAAACTTCATGGCGGAAACCCCGCGGGTCTACTTTCGGCACGCCGGTGGCGCAAGTCGCGCGGAATATTCGCGCCATCCCCCCTTGTGATGCGCCGAACTGACTGTTAACCCGAGGGCGTCTTGGCTGCGAGTAATCTCAAGGTTCGGCTGCTGACCGCTCTGGTGGTCGTGCCGCCGCTGATGTGGCTCTTGTTCCTGGGACCGGCGTACGGGTTCTTTCTGCTGGTCATGTTCGCCGCGGCCGTCGCTTCCGATGAGCTATTCCGGATGACGCACCCG
>DATCFJ010000239.1:0-2257 GCA_036509605.1 Polyangiaceae bacterium
ATGACGCCCAAGCATAGCGCCGATCCACGTGTGGTCGGCTCGCCCGCACACGCTTCACGAAGTGCGGGCGCCGGGCACCGGGCCCGATTGGGGACGATATTAACTCAATAGCTTCCGTGGTTTAGGGTGGAGGCGCCGGGAATTGAAGCCGCTAAATTACCGGCAAACACCAGGAAAGATGGGGAAACAGAGCGCAACGGTGACGCGCGTTACCCGGAGGCGAAGGGGCCTAACCCCCTGATTCCTGGTGGCCGATCAATTGCTTCTGAACTGATCGCTTCGTCTGTCGACGTCGTCGAAGCGGCGCTGGCAGACGCCATTGTGAAGGCCGCGGCCGCTGGCGCGTTCGACGTGTTACCGATGCTTGTGGGAGAGCTGGAGGCACGTCGGCGGGAACGCTTTGGTGCGGTTTGACTGGGGACCGACCGGGCGAAGTGGGAAGGTTCGCCGTTCCCGGCGCGTTCAGGTGGTGCGCTCCCCTTCAGCGACCGCCCGCCGGTTCAGCAAGCGCTCGGAACTCTGGATCATTCTTAAACGAGACGAGATCGTCGTCGCCGTGCTCGCCGTCGAGCATGCTCGCGATCAAGCCCGACAGTGTCGCGTCGAGCGCCACTGCCTGTTTGAGATTTTCCAGCGCTTGGCTGCGGGTGGCGTTACGTGTGTCCTCAGGGACACCCTGCTCGTAGGCGTATTTCTGGCCATATGCAGCACCTAGATAGAGATACAGTTGCGCGCTGAACGGTAACTTTTGGGCCGTGTAGCCCTCGCCGAGCTCAATCGCACGCGAGTAACCGGTTGGGGGCGGAAGGTATAGGTAGTTCAGGATTAAGCCTTCGGCCGCCCGGCGCTTCGCTCGCGGATCTTGGGTAGCGGAGACGTAGGCAGCTTCAAGCGCGCGCAGAATTCTGTCGCGCGGCTCGCCAGCTTTCTTCAGTGCGCTGGCTTGTTCGACGCGTAGATCTGCCCGCTCCGGTGCGACACGAACGGCCTCCGCGTAACCGACGACGGCTTGCTTTGCGTTGCCCGAACCGAGTTGAGCCTTTGCCCACATCGCGAGATCGTCTGCGCCGCTCAACTGGCGGCGGTCCATCTGCGCAACGGTCTTGGCGGCCGCTTTCGCGTCCGGCGGCAAGTCTGCGTTGCCTTCCGCATCCACCGAGATATCCGCGATGACCGGCCGCAAGCTGTTGAGGAGCTCGGTTGGATCTGCGGCCAAGAACGCGCCCGTCAGGTAAAGGCGCGTCGCCAGGTAACCGAACAAGAAGCCGTCAACCAAAAAGAACACGCTGACCGAGACAATGAGCGCGTCGCTGCCGCTTCCGCTCATGCCGTGTGCCGACAAGTAAGCCGCCAGCTGCGCAAACAGCTTGGGAAGGTTGCCCAAATTGGTCAGCGTCAGGCCCACTAGAATCTTGGTGAGCCAGTCGGAGATCTGCTCGATATTGGTGTTCACCTTCAGCGATGGCGCGCTCGATCCATTGGGGGTCGCGCCATCATTGACGCGTGGGATACCAAACAAGAAGCCAAGCAGAACGCCAATACACGTCGAAGCCAGCGCCAGCAGGCCGAGCAGCCCCGGCTGGTGCGAGCTCAACATCACGAGCCAGCCGCCGAGTGCGAACAGGCATGCTGGAACCCCAATCGCCCACCCTGGTCGATATTGGGTGATCCCCTTGCCGACGCGCTCGAGCCAATCAATCATCCTTTGCTCCTTGCAACATCCTCTTCATATCCCGCGCTCTTTCGCCATAGCGATATCTTCACCGTTTGCCAAATGCTGAGCGAGGTTGGAGCCGAACTGGATCATGAAGCCTTTCGCATGCGGGGAAGGAGGGCGACGCCGCAAAGATGACCATTCCGCTGTCCTGGTCTGCTGAACTACCTTCGGCCCGCTTCCGCGACGGAGGAGGCAGGAAAAGTTGGAGCTGATCGTGCTCAAGCGGATGCGGCCGAGTCACAGCTGGTTGAACGCCAAACGTGTTTGCCAGATCGTCACCGTGACGTCGCTGTCAGTCGGGTGCACGCCACCCGGCACGGGGTCGTCCTTTCAGCGTGCAGCGACGATCCGCGTGTTGGCCAAGACCGACGGGCGCGCGCCGACGGGCCCGGTTCCATTGGTGCTCGAGGCGTCGTATGACGCTTCGAAGGCCGGGAGGGTTTGTCTTGGACTCGCTGCAGCGCCCGGCACGGTCGCATTCCCATTCGGGAAGGGCGTGCCTGGCGATGTGGGAGCGGCAGGTGCCGGCGCAGAGGCGGG
>DATCFJ010000240.1:0-2201 GCA_036509605.1 Polyangiaceae bacterium
TGATGGCCAAGCCCCTCGCGCCGGCGCGGCGGATCGCCTTATGCTGGGCGAAGCTGAGCCCAGCGTGAGCGCCACCAAAAAATCCCCTCTCAAGCCGAGAAAAGCGCCTAAAAGCGCGCCCAAAGTCGGCAGGTCGGCGAGCAAGGCCGAGCTCTCGGTGTTGTCCTTCGCGACCCCTGCCGAGTTCGCGCGTTGGATAAAGGCACAACCGGCGGCGTCGCCCGGGTTGTGGCTGAGACTCGGCAAGAAGGGCTCGGGGTTGAAGACACTGAGTTATCAGGAGGCTCTCGACGTCGCGTTAGCCTGGGGCTGGATAGACGGTCAGTTGAAGGCTCACGATCGGGACTCGTGGCTACGTAAGTTCGTGCCGCGCGGCGCGCGTAGCATCTGGTCCAAGATCAATCGCGACAAGGCCTTAGCGTTGATTGCCGCGGGCATTATGCAGGGGCCGGGGTTGGCCCAGGTGGAACGCGCCAAGCAGGACGGGCGTTGGCAAGCGGCCTACGACTCGCCGAGCAATGCCAAGGCAGCGCCAGATTTCAGCGCAGCGCTCGCAAAGTCCACGCGCGCCTCCGCCTTCTTCGCCACGCTCGAAAGTCGTAATCGCTACGCGCTGCTGTTTCGGATTCAGGCTGCCAAGAAGCCAGAGACGCGCGCTCGGAGGATTCGCGAATTCGTGGCGATGCTGGAGCGCGGCGAGAAGATTCACCCTTAACTGTGCGGAGTTCTCGCCACTCCGCGTGAGGGATCGTGTGGGATATTGGGGAGGCGGGAGACGTGTTACCGTTGGGCGTTTCTATGACGAAACGCTTGCTGAGGGCTGCGCATGGCTGAGCCTGCTCCAGTCAATCCGGGAGACGTGCTGGCCGGGAAGTACCGGGTCGAGCGCGTGCTCGGGATGGGGGGAATGGGCGTGGTCGTCGCTGCGACACACCTCGAACTGGGTCAGCTCGTTGCGCTCAAATTTCTGCTGCCTGCGGCGGAGCTCAACGCCGAGGCTACGGCGCGCTTCATTCGCGAGGCACGCGCTGCGGTGCGGATCTCGAGCGAGCACGTGGCTCGAGTCACGGACGTGGGGCGGCTCGAGAACGGCGCGCCGTACATGGTCATGGAGTATCTGGAGGGCGTAGACCTGGGCGAGCACGTCAAGGGCGCTCACCTGCCGATCGACGCCGCAGCTGACTTCGTGCTGCAGGCGTGCGAGGCGATCGCCGTCGCTCATGCCTTGGGTATCGTGCATCGAGACCTCAAGCCTGCGAACCTGTTCGTGACGATTCGCCCGGATGGCACGCCGCTGATCAAGGTGCTCGATTTCGGGATCTCGAAAGTGGTGGGAATTAACGAGCAGAACCCGTCTCTGACAAAGACTTCGGCGGTCATGGGCTCGCCGCTTTACATGTCCCCCGAGCAGATGCGCTCCGCCCGCAATGTCGACGCGCGCGCCGATATTTGGTCGCTCGGTACTATCTTGCACGAGCTGATCGCGGGCTCGCCGCCGTTCGGTGGCGAGACGCTAGGCGAGGTGTTTTCGAACGTAATGACCGTCGAAGCCACGCCGCTGCGCGTCTTGCGTCCGGAGACACCGGAGCGCCTGGAGCGCTTGGTGCAGCGCGCGCTGGAGAAAGATCCGGCGCGCCGCATCGCCAATGTGGGGGACTTGGCGGCAGCCTTGGCCGAGTTCGCGCCAGCTCGTTCACGCGCGCTGGTCGCGCGCGTGCAGGGCGTGTTGCAGCGCGCGGGGCTAGCGAGCTCGACGCCGGAAGTGGCAGAAGGCGCTGTCGATCTCGGCACGCCCGCCGTGGCTGCGGCTGGGGTTGCGGCGACAGATACCAGCTGGGCGGACCAAGCGTCCCGCAACAGTCGCGGCTCCAAGCGGCTGCTCGCGGTGGCGGCCGTCGGGGTGGCGCTCTTCGCGGCGGTTGGAAGTACTATGGCGCTTCGCGCCAGTCGCGCGCGCGCTCCGGTCGCGTCTGAGGCGAGTGTCACGGCGACGACCTTGGCCCCTCCCGCGCCGGCGACCGCTCAAGGTCAGGTGGTTGCTCCACTCCCCGAGCCGATCGCGGCAGCCGGGGCGAGCGCTGCGAGCGCGCCTATTGGTTCGGCATCTGCCGCGCCCGAGCAGCGCGCAACGCCGGCGCGCCAGCGCGCAGCGGCTATTGTCGTTAATGCGCACAGCGCGCCCGCGTCGCACGCGGCGGCCG
>DATCFJ010000241.1:0-4773 GCA_036509605.1 Polyangiaceae bacterium
TAGGCCGGGGACTGAGAGAAAGCAGGGTCTAGGCAGGGGGAGCGGCTAGATGGGATGGGGAGCGGTAGCGGCTGCATAAATTCGCAGCGGCAATTGGTTTGGTTTGGTTTGGGGGCCACAAATAAACGGGCGCGCTGTCCGTGATGGTCGGCGTCGGGCAACACGGCCGCGCAGGTGTCTTCGCGGCAGCCACGCCTGCCCGACAGGATGTACGGGAGCTTGGGGTTCGGCTTCGGCTTCGGCTTCGGATTGCGGATCGTGGCCGGAGGCGGGGTCTGAGTCATGCGAGACGCGCACGCTCCGTGCCGGCGCCGACGGAGTGCGTGAAATACGGTGGGGCGCCGTCACGGATCCTGCGCGAAAGGGGGCATGACTCAGACCCCACCTCCGGCCACTACACTCCCTCATCACAAGCTATTCGCGTACGAGCTTTGCCTATCGCTCGTCAAACTCGTGGCAAAAACTCGCGTCGCTGACGCGCAGCTGCGCGCTCAGGCGCGGAAATCCGCCGCATCGGCGGCGCTCAATTGCGCGGAAGGCGCGGCTCGCCAAACGCGCGCCGACAAGAGTCGCGCGTACGCCATCGCGCTCTGTGAGTGCTGTGAGGCGTGCGCCGCAATCGAGATCGCAGGCGCCCTGGGCGCGTGCTCCGCGGCGGATGTTCAGGCGGTAGTCGCGCTTGGGACCCGCACGAAAAATATCCTCAGCCGGCTGGTGCGCTGATTGGGTTCGCGGTCCCCGCGAGGCTGAGCTCTGCACGAAGCAAAGAAAAGCCTCGCGTTCCGTCAGCGCGCGAGATCTCTTGCGGTTTCCACACTGCACAGACCCACACGAAAACGCAGCGCCAGGCCGGAGCGAGAGTGTTTGGCTCGGCCTGGCGCTGCAATGAGAAAAGGAGATTGCGATGGCAGCGCGCATGAATCGGCGGCTTTTTGGCATGCTTTCGAAACGACTGGATGAGAGATCCGAAACCGCTTCGCCTGCGCTGAATCCACGACCGATCCCCCAGGGCTGACGCCCGACCCCAACCCACACAACCGGCTTCTTGCCGAGACCGATCCCTGGGCGCGCGCGAGCGCGGCCCAGGCTCTGCCTTGCCCGAAGCCCCTTCCGGGACCCCTCCCGCTCCCGAAACCGAACCCCTTACCGGGGGCCGCGCTCGCGCGCGCCCTCTTCCATGGATCAAGAGTGCCTTCCAGCGCTCCGCAGTAGCGAACCAGGCACGAGTGACTATACTCCGCGCGCCGTGTCCGAAGAGAACCCGATTTCCGAAGCGCCTCCCCCCGAACCCCTAACCGACGAGGCCGCCCCCGTCGCGGAGCTAGATCCGCTGGAGGCGGCTAAGGCTGACGTCGCCAAGCTGCGCGATCAGCTTTTGCGCACCGCGGCGGACTTCGACAACTTCCGCAAGCGCTCGCGCCGTGAGCTCGCCGAGACGGAGAAGCGGGCGCGGGAGGATCTAATCAAAGATCTTCTGCCGGTGTTTGACAATCTCGAGCGCGCCACCGCGCATGCAGAGACCGCCACCGACGTGAAAGCGCTCGCCGACGGCATCGGCCTAGTGAAACGTCAGTTTCTCGATACGCTCTCGAAGATCGGCATCGAGCGTATCAAGGCGCAGGGTGAGCCCTTCGACCCGGCCTTTCACGAAGCGGTGCAACAATTCGAAACGGCCGATCACCCGCCGGGTACCGTGATTCACGAAGTCCAAGCTGGCTACCTGCAAGGCGAGAAGCTGGTGCGCCCGGCTATCGTGGTCGTCGCGAAGGCCAAGGCGAACTAACGGATCCGGGCTGCCGGGTGGCCCCACCTACATCCGTGCTTGCCCCCACTTTCTGAGTCCCCGAGCGCGATGTATGCTCTTGAGACACGGCATGGGGAAAATCATCGGCATCGACCTGGGCACGACCAACTCGTGCGTCTCCGTTCTGGAGGGCACGAACGCTGCGGGTCAGCCGGAGGTCAAAGTTATCGCCAACGGCGAGGGTGCTCGCACGACGCCCAGTGTCGTGGGCTTCTCTGCCAAGGGCGAGCGGCTAGTCGGACAGGTTGCCAAGCGGCAGGCAACCACCAATCCGGAGAACACCGTTCACGCCGTGAAGCGCCTAATGGGGCAGAAGTTCTCTGCGCCCGCCGTACAGCGCCAGAAGGATTCTGTCGCGTACCGGATCGTCGAGCACGAAAATGGCGACGCATGGGTGCTGGTGCAAGACAAGAAGCTGTCTCCGCCAGAGATCTCGAGCATGGTCCTCGCCGCGATGAAAGAGATCGCCGAGACGTATCTCGGCGAGCCCGTGACTGAGGCGGTGATCACGGTCCCCGCCTACTTCGACGACGCAGAGCGCCAAGCCACGAAAGACGCGGGGCGTATCGCTGGGCTCGACGTGAAGCGCATCCTGAACGAGCCCACTGCTGCCGCATTGGCCTACGGCCTCGACAAGGAAAGGGCTGAGGTCATCGCCGTATACGACCTCGGTGGCGGCACCTTCGATATCTCGGTCCTGGAGATTTCAGGTGGTGTTTTCAGCGTCAAGGCCACGGGTGGTGACACTCATCTAGGCGGCGAAGACTTCGACACGCGAATCATCGACAAGCTTAGCGAAGAGTTCAAAGCGCAGCACAATATAGATCTGCGCAAGGAGCGAACGTCGCTTCAGCGCCTGCGCGAGGCGGCGGAGAAAGCCAAGCACGAGCTGAGCTCCTCATTGGAAACCGAGGTGAACATCCCGTTCATTGCTTCGGGACCGTCCGGGCCGCTGCATCTCGAGCGCGCCATGAAGCGCAGCGAACTCGAGATCCTAACCCGAGATTTGGTGGATCGCACGATCACCGCCTGCAAGAGCGTGCTGGCGGACGCCAAGGTCACGACGGGCGGCATCGGACAGATCGTGCTGGTTGGGGGCATGACGCGCATGCCGGCGGTGCAGAAGGCCGTGCGCGAGTTCTTCGGTAAGGATCCGCACAAGGGGGTCAACCCCGACGAGGTGGTCTCCGTCGGTGCAGCCATTCAGGGCGGCGCGCTGTCCGGTGCTATCGACGAAGTCTTGCTGCTCGACGTCACGCCGCTCTCGATCGGTGTGGAGACCGGTGGCGGCGTGTTCACCAAGCTGATTCCGCGCAACACCACCGTACCCACGGAAAAGGGCGAGGTGTTCACGACCAGCGTGGACAACCAGTCGTTCGTGCCGATTCACGTGCTGCAAGGCGAGCGCGAAATGGCGCAGGACAACCGCAGTCTGGCTCGCTTCGAGCTGACCGGGATCCCGCCCGCGCCGCGCGGCGTGCCCAAAATCCAAGTGACATTCGCGATCGATGCCAACGGAATCTTGTCCGTTGAAGCCCGTGACCTCGGTACGAATCGCAGTCAGGCCGTCAGCGTAACGGCGACCAGCGGCCTGAATCAGGCGGAGGTCGACTCGCTCGTGCAAGAGGGGGAGCGCTTCAAAGAGACCGACCAACTGCGCCGCGATCTAGCCGAAATGCGCAACCAGGCCGAAACGTTGATCTACACGACGGAGCAAGCGCTCGATGGCTACGCGGATCTGCTCGCTCCCGAGAAGCTCGAGAGCGTGAAGCAAGAGGTGCAAATCTTGAAGAAGATGCTGGAGACTGGCGCTAACCTCGATGCTCTGCGCGACGCCTACTCGCGACTCGAGAACGCAACCTTCGAAATTGCAGAAGCGATGTACGCGACCCCTGAAGCTGAGCCGAACGCGAGCTAGAAGGCCATCGTCTTGGCTTGGGCGGCCGCAGCGGGGGCGGGAGCCGTGCTCGGCGCGTGCGGAATGACCTGAGTGCGTGCCGGGAGGGGCGCCGTGGCCACTTCCGGGAGCGGCATCGGTTCAACGATGCGCGTTTCTGGGATGCCACCGAGCGTCACGCCGATGCGCACGGCGATGGCATCGATCACCTCGCTCGCGCCTATCCCGAGCGGAGTGCCATAGGCGAACTCAGTGCGGGAGCGTGAAGCGACCTGCTCGCCCGCGATGGTTTGACCGTTCCGATCCAAGCGCCAGTTGCCGCGAGCCCCGGCGGACCAACCGGGGGCGTTGGCGTCGGGCGGCAGGGCCTCCAAGCCGAGATCGACGTGCAACACGTAGTCGCCCGCGGGGGCAGTCTTGCTGCCCAACAATTCGACCCCAGGGAAACTGCTCCACAAAGACCGGGTCAGAGCCGTCCCCACTGTGCTGCGCAGGCGCTCGAAGCAAAGCAGCCGCGCGTTGCCCGGGGCTACGCAGTCATTGTCGGGCATGCGGTCCGCGACGTCGATCCAGAGGCGGTTCGAGTGCAGGACGCTGGGCGCCAGCGCGGGGAGCTCTGCGGAGCGCAGCGGGGCGTGGTGCTCGAGGCTGCAGCCGTTCGCTAATATTAGAAATCCGCCCAAAATGCCGCCAGGGAGCTTCGAAATCATGATCCTGAAACGATATCGGAAGCGTCCTGGGGACCGGCAACTTTCGAGCGAAGTTCGCCAATCTGGCACAGAGCGGCCGCCTGCGTGAAACCTGACCCGGCGACCCTATTGGCCTATCATTCAGGGAACACCCACGAGAGAAAGGCCACCGGATGGCTTCGCTACGCCACATTCACCAAATCATGAACGAACGCGGTTTCGTTCGCCTTGCCGACGGGCGCACGGGCAAGATCATGCGCGTCGATACCTTGTTCCCCGACCATGAGGTCAAGGTCACGGTCTGGACATCGGATCGCGTGCGGCCCGGTCTCGCCAAAGTCGAGAGCGTCGAGCTGAAAGACCTCATCGGCGGCTCGCGCTGA
>DATCFJ010000242.1:0-13557 GCA_036509605.1 Polyangiaceae bacterium
AAGGCGTCGCGGCGCAGCTCAACGCCAGCGACGAGAGCGCCCGCTACGTCAAAGAGGTCACTAACGCGCTGCGCGAGATTGCGCAGCACGTGGAAGTGCTGGCCGCTAGCGCCGAAGAGTCGAGCTCGTCTGTGTTGGAGATGACCGCGACCAACGAGCAGGTCGGCGGCAACATCTTGGAGCTGGCCGCCAGCGTGCGCGAAACCGTCGCCTCTATCGAGGAGATGGCGTACTCGATCAAGGAAGTCGCCAAGAACGTCGATGCGCTCTCGCTGACCGCCGAGGAAACCTCCTCGAGCATGAACGAGATGGACGTCTCCATCGACCAGGTGCAGTCGAACGCCAACGAAACCGCGCGTCTGTCCGAGGAAGTGGCGCAGGACGCCGAGCGCGGCGCCGAAGCCATCCTGAAGACGATCGGCGAAATTTACCGCATCAAGGAGAGCAGCCAAGAGGCCGTGGCCGTGATCTCGAACCTTGGTTCGCGCATCGACGCCATCGGACAAATCCTGAACGTGATCGACGACGTCGCCGAGCAAACCAACTTGCTCGCGCTGAACGCCGCGATTATCGCCGCGCAAGCCGGCGAGCACGGCAAGGGCTTCGCCGTCGTCGCCGACGAGATCAAAGACTTGGCAGAACGCGCCGGCGCGAGCACCAAGGAAATCGCCGACCTGATCAAGACGATTCAGGCCGAGAGTAAGAATGCGATTCAAGCCGTGGAACGCGGCGCGCAAAACGTCGACCGCGGTGTCGAGGTCTCCAACGAGGCCGAGCGCGCCCTGAAGAAGATCCTCGAAAGCTCGCAAAAGAGCACCAACATGGTGCGCGCCATCGCTCGCGCCACGGTCGAGCAGGCCAAGGGCAGTAAGCAGGTCACCGACGCCATCGGCCGCATCGCCGCTACCGTGCAGCAGATCGCCGCCGCCACCGCGCAGCAAGCGCGCGGCTCCGAGCTGATCATGAAGAGCGGCGAGAAGATGCGCACCATCTCGCAGCAAGTGGAGCGCTCGAGCCAAGAGCAATCGCGCGGCAGCCGTCAGATCACGCAGTCGATCGAGACCATCAACAACCTGGTCAATCAGCTCAACTCCGCGCATCGCTCGCAAGCGCGCGGCTCGGAGCGCGCTCTCACCGCGGCGACGCAAATCGAAGAAGCAGCGCGTCGGCAGGACACGGCATTGCGGGATTTGATTAGCAGCACTGAGCGGATGAAGAAGTCGGTGGCGTAGCGCGCGTCGCGCGTGGCTAGGGCGTACAGGTCCTCGCAGTGTGCTGCGTTGTGCCAACTCCCGACGCCCGCAGGTCGCGCATCAGAGCGTTGCCTGTCCTTGGCGAGAAGGACTGCGGCCTTTTTTTAAGAGCGAATTCTCTGCCTGGAGGTCACGCAACTCGCGACGCAGACGCTCAACCTCTTCACGCTCGACTTGACTGACCGGTGCGGTACCCGAGGGCTCCGGCTCGAACTGCTCACGCCACCGACGGAGCATGCTCGGACTGACACCGAGCTCCTTGGCCGGACAAGCGTGTCGTCGTTTCGGCCCTGGCACATGTGCCAAGCCCTCGCATACCGGGGTTAAACGCGAGAAAGACCGCGAGTCTACTGTGGAACAATTCATGCACAACGTCCACCCGAGAACTCGCAGGAATGTTTCGAGATCCGAGGTTCGTGCTGGTGGTGGCGGTGAGCGTGGGGCTTTGGATCCCGCTCACCCATCTGGATTGGTTTCAGGAATTCGACCTGGGGGCGTACATCGTAAGATCCGTCCAGTGGGCTGTGGAGCTGCGTGCGGGCCACCTGTATCCGCGTTGGGCGCCGGATCTATATGGTGGCTATGGCGAGCCGCTGTTCGTGTTCTTTGCGCCGGCCGTGTACGCGGTGACCGGCTTACTGACGGCGACGTTCGTCGACCCAGTCGTAGCGCTGAAGCTGGTGGCGTTGGGGGGCTCGCTGCTGTCTGGTGTTGGAGTCTACGCGCTCGTCCACGGCGAGACGCGCCAAGCCGACGCAGCGCTGCTCGGCGCGGTCGCCTACTTGGCGGCCCCGTATCGCCTCGGCGACCTCTACGATCGCGGTGACTTCAGCGAGTTTTGCTGCATCGGATTGCTACCGGTCGTACTCGCGCTGTATCTGGCCGCGACCAGGGAAGCTCGCCCGTTTCGTGCCCGCGCGCTCGCGACGTGCGCCGGACTAGCCCACGCGGTGATGATCGTCACCCACACCATTCTGGGCCTGTGGGGCACGCTGCTAGTGGGTGTCGTCGTGTTCGTTCGTTGTGTGATTCTGTATCGCTCGGGTGCGTGGCGCCGCGTGCTACCGCTGGTCGTTGCGTTCGGCTGCGCGCCGGGCATTGCGGCCGCGTACATCTTGCCCGCGGCGGCGTACCGGAACATCACCCATTCGCAAGCGCTGATCACCGGCTTTTATCAACCGCAGAACCACTGGATCTCGCTGAGCGATCTATTCGGCAACACCTCATACCTCTTCGCGAGAAACTTCAACCGCGTAGGCCCACTCGTCTCGGTCGCGCTGGCAGTCACTATCGCGGGCGCCGCGTTGAATTTCAAGCGAGCACGCCCAGCGCTCGCGTGGATGGCACTGTCAGTCGCTCTGGTCGCTTTGACCTTGCCGGTGGGCTTTCCCTTCTGGCGCCCCGGTCGGTTGCCCTTGGCTCAGTTCATCCAATTTCCCTGGCGCTTGCTCGGCCCCGCGGTCCTCTTTGCCAGCATCGCGCTCGGCATCGGGGCCGCGGCCGCGGCGGAACGACGCCTGAGTCCGCGCCTCAAAACCAGCGGCGCAATCGCGGGCAGCGCGGCCCTCCTCCTGTTGATTGCCTGGCCATATGTCTCCGCCACGGCGCTGTCGAGCGCGCCGATCCCGCGCAGTCCCGAGGTCATTCGCACGCAAATTTTGTCGACCACCTCGGCCGATGAGTTCCTTCCGCTCGCCGTTGCCGCTCCGCCAGGCAGCCCGCGAGGCGAATTAGTCAGTGGGACTGAGGATGCCACGGTCGAGCATTGGTCGAGCGACGGCAGCCGGCACACGCTGGCAATCCGGGCAACCAAGCCCGGCGCCCTGGTGCGACTCTCGCACTATGGGTTTCCGGGTTGGAGCATCCACACGTGTTCGGGACCGGCTGGCGCAACGCTCGACACTGACACCCGAGGCATGCTGCTTGTGCACCTGCCGAGCTCGGGGCAATACCAGCTCGAAGTCGCGTACGGGCAGCCAGCTTTGGCTTGGGTCGGGTTCGGCGTCACCGGGCTCTCATTGCTCATCCTCGCTTCGATGTTGCTTAGAGGGTCGAGCTTTTGGCCGCCTCGCCTGCCCGCCGCGTCGGCAGCAGCACAGAAGAGCGGTGCAGCATGAACGAGCCCTTTGCCCGCACCGTCGAGCGCTCCCAAATGTGCATCGAGCGGGGCCTGAGCCTGTTTCGCGATGGCTTTCTCCCGGAATGCCACGAGTTCATGATTAAGGCGCTGAGGCTACAATTGGACGCTTGGGGCGGCCTCGAGAGCGTTGCAGGGCCTGAGCAAGGTGAGCCGCCGGGAGCGCAAGAACAGGGGTTCGTGGTGCTGGAGCGCGCGGGATACCGCAGAATCGATCGCTTGCGCGCGGCTGCGCGAGCAGACGAGCCGGCGTCGTCGATCGGCCTGGCTCACACCCCGGCACCTGATTTCGACTGGATCTGGGCCGAGGTCGAGCGTCTGACTCGCTTCAGCACGAGCAAAGCGCTCACACCGCGCGCACGAACGCGGCGTCGTTGGCGCCGCAGCCTTCTGGTGGCGGCATTGGGCTTCCTCGCGCTACTGATCTGCTACCGACTTTGGGGGCGCCCGCGCGCGCAAGCGTCGGCGATCCATTCCGAGCCGTACCCCGCGAACAACGCGGTCGATGGCCTGGAGGCCACCGAGTGGCTCTTGCCGGACCGGACCTCTGGCTGGGTCGACGTCATGCTACCCGCTGCGCGAACCGTGCACCGTGTCCGGCTGGTCAACGCGCACAACGTGTTCAATGCCGACCGCGCGACGCGCGCCGTGCACGTCACCGCCTTTAGCAGACGAGGCCCAGCTGTTTCCGTGGACGGCGCATTCGCGGCCTTTTCGGAGAATCGCTCGCTGCTCGAATTGCCGCTCGAGGCGCACGACGTAACGCGCATTCGCGTCGAGGTACTTAGCTACTTCAAGTTGGGTGGCGGACTTGCAGAGGTCGAGATCGAATAGACGAACAGGCGCAGCTTGCGGATTTCGGGGCATCGTGACTTGGAGCGAAGTGTCAATGGACCTGGGGTATTGAAACCATGGATTTGAGCGAGGTACGTGGCTCGAGGGTGCGGCATCCTTGGGAGACCGCGCGCGCAGTTGCGATCGAACGCATCCTCCGCGACGCAAAAATAAGGCCGCACGCGATATTGGACTATGGTTGTGGCGACGGCTTCACCGGTGAACGTGTGCTCCGCGCGGTCGGCGCGAGTGACCTGGTCGGCTTCGACATTCACCTGACGGACGAGCAATGTAGCGCTCGCTCAGGCGGGGGAGTCAGCTACACGAACGACTGGAGCCAGGCGGAGCAACGCTCGTTCGAGCTGTGTCTGCTGTGCGACGTGATCGAGCACGTCGCAGATGATGGTTCATTGCTCGAGCTCGTACGCAGCCGACTCGGGAAAAATGGCCACGCGCTGATTACCGTCCCAGCCTTTCAGGCGCTGTTCACCAATCACGATCGCGCGCTCAAGCACTTTCGGCGCTATTCGTTGAGCAACCTGCAGCGGCTGATCACCTCAGCCGGTTTCGAGCTCATCGGCAGTGGCTATCTGTTCGCCTCACTTCTGGCTGGCCGAGGCGCGGCCAAGCTTGCTGAGGTGATGATGCCGAAACACGACAGTGACGAATTCGGAATCGGGGCGTGGACGGGCTCACCCCGGCTTACTCGGACGATCGAAACGGTGCTCGACCTAGACAACTCGGCGCTTCTCGGCTTGGCGACGCGAGGAATCAAGCTGCCCGGTCTGAGCGCGTGGGCCCTTTGCAAGAGCCCGACAGCCTGACTGGGAATGGCTGGACAGCATGCAAGAGACCGCCATCGTAGTCCCCTGTTACAACGAGGCTCGGCGTTTCGAACCCGAATCGTTCGTCGAATCCGCGCTCGCGCAACCTGCGTTGTCGTTCGTGTTCGTCGATGATGGCAGCACCGATGGAACGTTCGACGTCCTGTCGCGGGCGGCAGAACGGGCTCCAAAGCAGCTGAGTGTGCTCCGATTGGACGCCAACGCCGGCAAAGCGGAGGCGGTGCGAATGGGCGTGCTCAGCGCGTTCGAGACGTCCGCTGAATTGATCGGTTTTTGGGACGCAGATCTCGCCACCCCGCTCTACAACATAGAGGAGTTCGCGCACATCCTCCAGCGACCGAGCGTCCAGCTAGCGATCGGCTCCCGCGTGAGGCTGCTCGGGCACAACGTGCAGCGCAGCGGGTTCCGCCACTACACCGGCCGCGTCTTCGCGACGCTCGCGGCGCTCGCTCTGCAGTTGCCAGTCTACGACACTCAGTGCGGCGCAAAGGTCTTTCGTGCAAACGCAGCATTTCGCGAGGTCTTCTCCAAGCCGTTCGAGCTGGGATGGTCCTTCGACGTCGAGATGCTCGCTCGCTTCGCGCGGATTGCCCGACGAAACGGCACATTGCCCGAGGCTCTCGTGCTGGAAATCCCCCTTAGAGAGTGGATCGACGCGCCGGGCTCGAAGCTTCGCGCCAGTCACGCCCCCCGCATCGCAGCGGAAATGGCTTGGCTGTTTGCCATTGCGCGCAGGCCTTGAACACCTAGTGGCCAGGCCACTGGCGAGTTCGCGTTCGAACGAGAGATCCGAGAAATCAGCCGTGACGCCGCTAACCGACCACGAATGAGCACCGGCTAGGTCAACCCGGCCGCGTCAGCGCGAACCACAGCGCGCTGACACAGGCGTAGACGCGATCACCGAGTAGTCCCCGACTTCGAGCTCGAACGGCAAAGCGACGCGGCCGTCGTATTTGCCGGCTTGATCGGTGGCCAAGGCGCCCAGCCAATGCTGTGCGCCGGCTTTGTCGCGGAGCGCGATGTCGACCCGCGAGAACGCGCATTGTCCTTGCTCGGTCCGGGCGACGCCCGAGACGTGATAGCGCGCGCCACGACGCAGCTCGTGGTCGTCACTGCTGACCGAGACTTCCCTTTGCACCTTGTCTTCGTCGTGCACGCTGGGCGGCGGCGCCGTTGCAGACGCCGAAGGCGCCGAACGCGCGGAGCGCGCGGCCGGCGAACCGCTGGCAGACGGGCTCGCAGAGCCGGCGTGCGGGCCCGCGACTTCAGCTTGCTCGGTCAGCGCATCTGCGCTCTCGGCGCCGGGTGGCCACTGATAGGGGTCCGCGGGCGGCTTGTGTTGGTGCTCGCTCGAATGCTGCTCGTAGTCGATGTGACTGGCAGCACCGCCGAGATCGACGCGGTGCCATTGCAAGCCGTCCGATACCTCCACCCAAGCGTGCGCTTCGTTGCGCACCAAACGCGACGGCACTCCGAGCGCCATGGCCGTCACCACGAAGGCGTACGCGCGATGGCGGCACACGCCCTTCTTCGACAGCGCGAGCTCGGAATACAACGCACTGCCGGAGGACGCGTGCGGGGCGTCGTCCGAGGGCGCGAAGGTTCGGAAATAATTAACCAGGACGCGCACCGCTTCGCGCGGGCGTTGCGACTGTGAAATGCCGATCGTGCTCAGCACTTCATTCGCGGCGGCGCGTGCGGCAGGCGGCAACGCCGGCACCGCGCGAGCCAGCTCGCCCCAGGACGCCTCGCCGAATTCCGAGCCAAACGCGCGCCGCGGAATGGCCAGCTCGAGCACGAGGCGCACGCGCTTTCTCACGTCCCCCACGATGAACCAATTGTCGGCACCGTCGCGCTGTAAATCGAAGTGCAGCGCCGGCTCGGTGCGCGCGACGAGCACCCGCGCACCCGGACCCACGCTCGGAATGCGCACCGGCACACCCGGCACCAGGTCGACGAATAGGTCGCCGTAAAATTGATCGTCGTCTGGCCGCGCTTCACCGCCGACGTCGAGCGGGCGCAGCAGCTTGTCGTGAACCACGAGCTCGAAGCCTTCGTCGAGGCCGTCGTACGCGTACAGACGCTTGAACGGCGTCACCGCCGGAATGAACGGGTCGTCATAGCGCACGGAGTCTGGCCGCGACGTATCGCGATCGATACGGTAACTCGCGTCGATACTGTCCGGCGTCGCGCTACCACCGTAGGCGACCTGGCTGGCCGCGGAATTCGTCCGCGGCTCACTCGGCGCCGAGAGCACGCCGCTCCTCGTGTCGATCGCCGCCGGCATCGCGCCGTCCGGCGTGGTCGCGCCCATGCGCAAATCCTCGGCGGCGTCCGGCGCGATGTACTCGTGCAGCACCGGACCGTCGGCACGCGCGGGCACCGCGAACGCGAGAATCGCGGCGACGTAGATTCTGGGACGGAAGCGCATCGACCAACGCTGAGCTTAGCACCGGCACGCGCGGCGAGGAGCCTCACGTGATAAGCTGGCGCCGTGCCTCGCAGTTGCCTACCGCTGCTCGCCTTCGTCGCCCTGTCGTCGGCCTCAGGCTGCGTGATTGGCCGCCCCGCGCGCCCATCGCGGAGCGAGTCCGCGCAGGGACCATCCGCTGTGCCCGTCACCGGCAGCCCCGTCGTTCCGCAAAACGGCCCCGACACCAACGAAGCCCCACCCGGCACGCCGCCGAAGCCAGGCAGCATCTGGGTGCGCGGCTATTGGCACTGGGACGGCGTGAGTTACGTGTGGCAGCGCGGGCACTGGGAACAGGCGCGCGGCTGAGCGCGCGACGACGACGCGCGTGTCTACTTCGACACGGACGGCAACAAACGCCGACCATTCTTATCTAGGAACGACGGCTGGCTGATGCCCATTTTCGCTAGACGGAAATCGGCGGCGGCGCGCAGGACGCCAAACCCGTAGGTAACACTGCGACGGAAGCTGATGGACGAAGCTTCTTCAAAGTAGCTCGTGGGGCAGGTGACCTCGGCGATTTTGAAGCCGAAGTACGCAGCTTGTACGAGCATCTGATTGTCGAACGCAAAGTCGTCGTCGTTTTCTTCGAGCGGCAGCGCCAGCAAGAGCTGACGCGAAAACGCGCGATAGCCGGTGTGATACTCCGACAGCTTCTGCGAGATCAGCACGTTTTCCGTCGCGGTCAGTAGACGGTTCGAGATGTATTTGTAAAGCGGCATACCGCCCTCGCGTGCGCGGCCGCCGAGGATGCGAGAGCCGAGCGCCACATCGAACAAACCGCTCGCGATGCAATGCGCCAGAGAGGGCACGAGCTTCGGGGTGTACTGGTAGTCCGGGTGCACCATGACGACGATGTCCGCGCCGCGTTCGAGCGCCGCGCGGTAGCACGTCTTCTGGTTGCCACCGTAGCCGCGGTTTTGTTCGTGGCGAATCGTGTGCAGGCCGAGCTTCCTGGCGACCTCGGTGGTGTTGTCGCGTGAATGATCGTCCACGACGATGATGTCATCGACCAGCGACGGCACCTCCGCGACGGTGCGCTGCAACGTTTGCTCGGCGTTGTATGCCGGCATTACCACGGTCACTTTTTTCTGGTCGATCATTTCGTCCAAGCCCTAACGAAGACGGCGGAACCTAACACGAGGCACCGAAACGGCAACTCAATGCTTGGTGCGCTCGAAGACCACGCCCGAAGGGTTCTCGAAGAAGACTTTCCAGCGGCGGCCCCGGAATATTTGTAAGACAGCTGCGCACCACTTCGCCCGCGATCGAGAGAGCCATTCGCGACTGGGTCGTCCCCATCGCACCGTGCTTCTTGGGGGGTCCGCCTTTCGCGCGCGGGGAGCCAGCGCCGACCTGCAGGCTTCGCCTCCCAGCCGGGCATTGCGAATGGAATATTGGCAAGATAGAACCCGCACATGCTCACGGCGCAAAACCGCTCTGTTCTCGAGCCGAGTCGCCCGCGGGGCGACTTGCAAGGAGTCCGCACGTGACGAACCTCGGCGTCTTCATGGCGATCTTTTGGGCGCTCGTGCCGATCGCAGTCTTCGTGACGCTGCGCTCCGATGCCGAGCGGCCCGCGTGGTGGCTTGCACTCGATATCCCTGCGGCAACCGCGCTCGACCTAGTGGCCATCGTTCTGGTGTCACGCTTACTAATTTTGGACGTCGCCGTCTGGGTCGTCAAAGGCGCATGGCTGGTGCTCGGCGCCAGCGTGTTCTGGTTTCGATGGAGGCGAGGGTGGCGGCCCAAGTGGCCTGCCGAGTTACCTCTGGCGGCCGTGTTGCAAGCGCTGCTGCTCGGTGTCATCGCCTTGCTGCTGAGCCTGTTGATGACGCGCCCGTGCGCGATCTGGGATCGTCAGTTCCACGTCCCCGGGCTGACTTCGATGCGTGGCCAAGTTTGGCCGTTCTACACGGTGTATGAGCCGTGGAAGATACTTCACTACCACTATGGTGGGAACCTGCTCGCCGTCACGCTGCAAGCAACTTCGTTCGGCATCTTGCACGCTTCGCTCGCGCTGTCATTGGTCCATAACATCTGCTCATTTTGGTTTGGCGTGACGCTCACTTTTCTGTTGCGCCGACTCGGCCTCAAGCACACGACGCTGCTCGCCCTGGTCTTGCTCACGATGCTCTTTGCGAGCCCGGTGGTTCCGCTGGAAGGCGAACACCGCACGTGGTTCGCGGGCTATTCCACGCCAAACTGGATGTCGCTCAGCCTCCGGCCGCACATGACGCTTGCCGTGCTGACCACGCTGCCGTTCCTTGCGTTCCCGCTCGTTCGCCTGGCGGACTTGCAGCACGAGATCGGCTGGCGTGGTCTGTTGTTGCCACTCGTGTGCTGCGTTCCGCTAATGCTGATCGTGGACGAGTTCTCGATGGGCATCTTGGGTTTGGGCTTGGCTGGCGTTTGGTTGAAGTACCCGCAAGCCTTCGCACCGACCCGACGCCAGGGGCTTTACTTCTTCCTGGGCCTCGGGCTTGCCCTTGTTTTCGGAATCTGCGTCATGAACGGCACGGTGTCGCCAGGTGCCCCGCACTACCCGCTGAACCTCGTGTTTCCACGGTCGCCCGGCTTCTACACGGCACCTCATCGCCTCGATACTGCGGAAGGCATTCGCTATTTCTTCTCCGACTTACTGCCGATCCTAGCCGTACTCGCCGGAGGGTTCTGGCTCTTGGTCCGCAATCGCCACCCGCTCCTAATCGGGAGCCTGGGGCTATTCACCATCATAACGGTGGTATCCGTATTCCTGTTCACGACGCTCAATTACAGCGGGTCAGGGTTACAGAATCATCGCTTCATCATCGTCCCGATGTATTTCTGCCCACTGTTTTTGGCAGCTTGGTTGGTCCCGCGACCCGGCATGAACCTGTCTTACGCGGGCATCCCCGAGTTGGGCATGGTGCTGGCGGTGTTCATGGGCGCCGCATCCGGAGTCGATTGGCTCGGTGGCGTCGCCAACAACGACTGCCGCGTCGGGGACATCTCGCTAGATTTCTACGACACCAATTGTCGCGCGGATGTCGGTGCCAGCGTGGTGACAGAGAAGACGCGCCCAATGTATTTCGACCCAGCGATTCAATACCTGTACATCGGCTGTCGCCCCGCGTTCATGGTTGGACCGCAGCGCAGCATGGATGGCCACGATCTCAAGGTCGGCAAGGCGCGCCTCGGGATCGAAGCGCTCCGCGAGCTAGCGAGTGAGCCGCGGTTCCAGTCGCCTTCTGAAAACATCACCGTCGCGTGTGCGCGCGGCGCAAGCTCTGATAAAGCTTGCCGCCTACTCCAACATACCCAGGGCGCTTGCCGCGCCGCAGGGACCAAGGTCGAGCTATGCACGATGACTCCCGAGCAACTCAAGTCCGTGCTTCGCTGAGCTACGACGCCTCACTGGATCCCGGATCCCGTTTCGCAGAGTCGAACTTGCGTTGCTGCCCCTGCCCTAAGTAAGATCTCGACATGCGCGACTCCGACCAAAACCTAGCAGCAACTCCGCAATTCAAAGGCGTTGCTGGGGGGGCGCCGACTCCGACGCACTGCTCAATCTGCGAAGCGCCGCTGGGGGTGCGCTTCGCGGCCGTGCGCGACTTCGTTAGCGGAGAAGCCTTTTCGATTTTGGGCTGCCCTGCTTGCGGCCTCGGCGTCACCTCACCCGCCGCGACTGATTTGGCGCGTTACTACGGCGCCTACTGGGGCGGTCGCCATGGGTTCACCGCGGAGTACTGCGCGCGACGCCGCGTCAGGCTGCTGGCCTCGATGGCGCGCCTACCGCCCGGTAGCCGAGTGCTCGACTTCGGTTCGGGTGATGGCAACTTTCTGCGTCGCACGGCGCGCGAGGGCTGGGTCTCCTTCGGTCTGGAAGCATCGTTCTTGCCCGACAACAACGCGCCCGGCGGCTACGAGGTGTACACCAGCCTCGACGCGGTGAAGCAGCGCGGTCCCTTCGATGCCATCACGCTCTGGCACGTGCTCGAGCATTTGCCCGATCCAGTCGCCACACTGCGCGAGCTGGAAGGCATGCTCACACCCAAGGGCGTGATCGTGATCGGCGTACCGGATGCTCAGGGTGTGCAAGCGCAGGCGTTTGGTGCCGACTGGATGCACTTGGACGTGCCACGGCACCTGTTTCATTTTGGGCGGCGGTCACTCGAACAGTTGTTGGCTCGAGCCTCGCTTGCACCGTTTCGCTGGTGGAATCACGAGTTCGAATACGACCTCATGGGCTGGTCGCAAAGCGCACTTGCGAAAGTGGGCATGCCAGTCGATTTTTTCGAAGCCGTAACGGGTCGCATCCCTTTCGGTCTCAAATGGGCGACTTCGATGGCTTACGGGGCTGCCGTCTCCGCCGCGGCGCTGCCGTTGGCGATGAAGTGGGGAAGCAGCATTACCGTGGTAGCGCGCCGCGTCGATCCGCGCTGAAGCGGGCGCGTGGAGCGTGCGGCGCGCGCATCATGTCGGGCGACGCGCACCGGCGACGGTCATGACCCCAAGACAGAAAACGAACAGCACCAGGCCGACACCTGCCAATGACTGCGGATGGTCGAGCAAGCGCAAGCGCAGCGCGAGCCCGAGCGCCATCACGAGAGCGGCGCCCAATGCAATTCCTACTGAGTGGTTCAGCCGCAGCACCTCGCACACGGCTCGATAGCGCGTGCTTGCAAGGATCATCGCGGGCAGCACCAACAGGTAGTTGTATGGACCGCTGTACACCGGAAGCCCAATCATCAGCGCCAGGGCCGCACCGGCGAACACGATCACGCGCAGCGTGACCTCACGACTCGTACCCCTACGCTTCGCCAGCAAAAGTCGCACCCATGCGGCGAGCATTACCAGGAGCGAGCTGACGAGCATGAAGCGGCGACCGGAGTCGCCGAGCTTTGGTGCGAATTGGTAGAATGCGTTCTTGAACGAGTGATTGAACCAAATCGAGACCCAGGAGTACTCGGCGCGCACCAGCATCGAGGTGAAGCCGTGTTTCAGGTAGCCAGCCACCGGGACCGTTACGAGCAAGCCGACCGCTGTCGCGGCGGCCACCGCGCGCAAGATCTGCTTTTGTCCGCGCGTCGCCAAGAGCAGACCGACCCCAACGGGGACCGCGTAGCCCTTGATCGCGCCGGCAAAGGTGACCGCGGCCATTGCCCAACCGTGTTGGCCCCGCAGAAACAGAAGAATCGCACCCCAACACAAGGCAGCGCTCACGATTTCCGATTGACTGCGATCGATCGCGAACATGGTCAGGCCGTTCAGCGTGAGCGCCATCAAAATCACAAGGAACGAGGTCTCCTGGCGTTCGTCTGGGCAACACAGCCGCAAAGCGAGCCGCCAAACGATGAATGAAAGCGCCCCCAGTGCGACGATGTTGATCCAGTAGAAGACCTGACACGCCAGCTCGATGTCCGCATGAGTTGCCCAAACGAGCGGCACGTACAGCGCCAACATCGTCGGGGGATACGTGCTGGGCCAACCCGATGGCTCTCTCAAATATACCGGCAACGGCCCGTAGGGATCGAGGTGCTCGACGATCGCCCGTGCGCCCAGGTAGGGCAACCACAAGTCAGACGAGCCACCCAGATTCGGGAACATGAACTTGTCCCCGTAAGGACGCCGAAACCGGTCGAGCGTTTGCAGCAGCGGCACGACCACCGACACAAGTCCAGCGAGCCACCCGAGCCATCGTGTCTTCGGAACTCCCGATAAATCGCCGGAACCCTGCATGAGCGTCGAAGGTAACATTAAACTGCGCTTTCATCAGGCCCGCGTGGCGGTGTGCTGCTGATTGTTTGCTATAGAAAGCCACCGCCCGACTCGGTAGTGGTTCGCATCGATGAAAAGCCGATGCAGGCGCTGGGCCATCGAGCTCCCGATCGTCGAAGTCACAGCGCTTCGGTGCGCGCCGAATTCGAGTACGTTCGTCGTGGCGTATGCGCTTTGCCGGAAAAGACGCGCGCGTGCATCCGCTGAAAAGCTGGGGAGTCAATTGCTGCCGCAAGACGCGTCACGTGCGCCTTGCAC
>DATCFJ010000243.1:0-2183 GCA_036509605.1 Polyangiaceae bacterium
GCATCTACGGTCTGACTAAGGGCCAATACTCGCCAACCAGCGAGGTCGGGAAGATCACCAAGAGCACGCCCGTGGGCTCGGCGGATCAGCCCATCGATCCGGCGTGCGTCGCGCTCGGCGTAAACGGTAGCTTCGTGGCCCGCTCGGTGGACATCGAAGCGCAGCACCTCGGGGACGTACTGCGGCGCGCGGCTCAGCACACTGGCACCGCCTTCATCGAAATCTACCAAAACTGCAACGTGTTCAACGACGGCGCATTCGACTCGTTTACGGAAAAGGCCCATAAGGCCGACCGCCAGATTCGGGTCGAGCATGGCAAGCCCCTGATCTTCGGTGCCAACCGAGACAAGGGCATCCGACTCAACACGCGTACTCTCCACCTAGAGGTCGTGAGCCTGGTGCCGAGCGCGGAAAACAGCGTCACAGAGGCGGATCTCGTCGTCCACGACGAGACCAACCCGACCCTGGCGTATATGCTGGCCCATATGCCGTACCCGGAATTCCCGGTGGCTTTGGGGGTCCTGTTTGCGCATACCCGGCCGACTTACGACGCCGCGCTGAGCGAGCAGCGCGTCGCCGCCGAGCTCAAATCGGGCCGAGGGGACCTCGATAAACTATTGAATAGCGGCGAGACCTGGACAATCTGAGCCAGCAGCTCGCCAAAGCCGCAGAGTCCCCCGATTTCCTAGGGACAGGCCCGAAAACCTCTGCTAAAGAGCGCCACCATCATGGGAAGCCCGCAAGATCCTCGCACCGCCCGTCGCAAGCGCGAACGTCGCGCCAAGAAAAACGCCGAATGGGAGCTGAAGCGCGCCCGCGAAAACGCGGAAGCCGCCAAGCCCAAGACACCGGCGAAGACCGCGACCTGATAGATTCGGCCGTATTTACGGTCGGCGACTGTTTCGGGGCACCCCCTCCCTGAGGTGCCCTGAATCCGAGCTCTCTGTTCAGGGACGCCGCTGGCGACTCTGCGCCCAGAACCCGCCGCCAAGACCGCTACCCGGCCGGAATCCAGTGCCCCCCTCGACATTTGAGGCGAGCGTGCTCAGATTCTCCCGGATACTTCATGCCGCCTAACGAGCGAGTGAACCCGGAGCGCGATGACGGCCTCGCCATCGCGGAACGGCCAAAGACCAAGAAGCCGCGCAAGTACGTGGTCGTGTTTCACAACGACGACTACACGACGATGGAATTCGTGGTGCACGTCCTGATGAAGTTCTTTCATCTCGACGAGACGGCGGCCACGAGCGTTATGCTCAATATCCATCGCAAGGGCTACGGCGTCGCGGGCATCTTCAGCCGCGACATCGCCGAAACGAAAGCGTCTTTGGTCATGGATTATGCCAAAGAGCACGGTCACCCGCTCAAATGCACTGCAGAGCCGGAAGGCTTCGGAGGGTCGGACGAGTGAAAGTCAGCGCTGAAGTCGAAGCCGCCTGCGCGTTCGCGCAGAGCGAAGCCATTCGTCGTCGTCACGACGTCATGACCGTGGAGCATTTGCTCTACGGGTTACTTCAAGATCCGGCCACCGCTCGCGTCGCTAAGATGGCAGGCGGGGACGTCGACAAGCTCAAACGCGCCTTGGACCGTTTCCTCGACGAGGAAGTGAGCCGCGTGCCGGAGCCGGAGGAGCTCGATCTGAGCGCGTCGCGTGGTTTCCAGCGCGTGCTGAGCCGTGCCGCCATGAACGTCCAAAACAGCGGCAAAGAGGAGCTCAAGGGGCACAACGTCCTAATCGCCATCTTCAGCGAGCTCGATTCCCCGGCCGTCGCTGCGCTCACCGAGTCTGGCCTCACCCGTTATGATTTGGTGAACTTCGTCTCCCACGGCGTCAGCAAAGACGGCGACGACGAAGACGCGCTCACCTCGGGCGAGCGCGCCAATAACGACAGCGACGAAGACAGCGATGCCGCGCCGCCCGCAGATGCGCTGGCAAAATTCGCGGTCAACCTGAACGAGCAGGCCAAGGCCGGCAATATCGAGCCACTCGTCGGCCGCGAAAAGGAGCTGCGCCGAGCCATTCAGGTGCTGTGCCGCAGGCGCAAGAACAACCCCATGTTCGTGGGCGACGCGGGCGTCGGCAAGACAGCCATCGTCGAAGGCCTGGCGGCGAAAATCGTGGCCAAGGACATCCCCGCGCCGCTGGCAGACGTCGTGATCTACTCGCTGGACATGGGCGCGCT
>DATCFJ010000244.1:0-2931 GCA_036509605.1 Polyangiaceae bacterium
CGCGCGCCCCAGGAATCGATGCTGCCGTAATAAGGGCCGTAATTGTAGCTACAGAAATGGCGCACTCCGGCGGCAAGCCCCTCGTAGAACCGAAGCCGCTGCAACGCGGCTGGCCCATCGACGCCGACGACGTACATCCCGAGCTCCTGATGGGTCGGTGCACCCGCCGCGCGCAGCAACGCGAGGTGATCGGAGAGCTCTTCGACGCTCGCGCCGTAGCCGAGCCAATCCTCCGTCCACCCCAACTCGAACCCGCCGTTCCTTTGGACGAGAAACGGGTCCACTCCCATTTGTGTAAAGCTGTCGTTGCCCCACGTCGGGTCATAGTTGGAGTAGGTTTTGATGTTGTCTGGCAAGCCCGCTTGCTTCTTCGCTGCCACTATCGCCTTCGCCGTTTCCGCGAAAGCGTTGAGTCGGTAGACACCGGTCCAATAGAAGAGTCTCGGCTGAGCCGTGCTCTGATCCGGCCCGACTGGGACCGCCTCCTTCCAGCTCCGGACTCCGAGATCCGCAGGCGACAGCCTTTGCGCCTTCAGCCAATCCGGGAATGCGTTGCGCGCATGCGGCGAGGAAACGAGCGCCTCGTAGCTCATCCCGCGAGGCTCGTCGAAGATTTTGGCGCGCTCGATCTTGTCCAGAATCGGTGCGAAGTCTTTGGCGATCTTCGCCCAGCCCGCTACTAGATTGCTCCGATCCAAATCGCTAACGTAGCCCCCTTTGAAGCTTGGTTGAGCGCCCCAGATGCCGACGTGTGAGAGGCCATGCGCTTCGTAGTAAGGCTTGAGCGTCTCGGGCGGCGCAACAGGCTCGTACGTTCCGTTGAACCCCAGAGCCTCGCCGACGCCGAGCTCGCTGTCCATTACATCAACCGGATCGAGAGTCGCGTTGAGGCCGAGCATCACCGATAGGTCTAGGTGTTTTGCCCTGGGGCGTGAAGTCGAGGCGATGCCCGCGACCACCGCCTGCTCCTTGGCGATGTAATCGTGAGCCGTCAGAATGGCGTCTGGGTTGTAGTCAGCACTCAGCGTCAAAAGCACCCGTGGCGATGCCTGATCGATCGGGATCGTCTTGACGATCCGGTGCTCGCTTCCGACTGCAAACTCTAGCTTTCCCGCAAGCCGCCCCGAAAGATAGCCCGCAACGTGTGATTGCGTCGTTGCGAGCAAGCTCACGTTGTTGTGCCCTTGCGCAGGGCTCAGGGAGTCGCTGAGCTTGACCCAGGGGCTTGGTTCGCGCGCCGTAAGGCGCTTGTCCTCGGGGCAGGAGTAGCCCGCCCAAAGCCCCGCTGCTGTCCACATGCGCGACACGTTGTAGACCGGACCCTCGTTCCGCCGCACGCCGAGCAGCAAACAGAACGGAGTCTCGCCCTCGTTCGTGAAGCGCATGTAGCCTGGCGCGCGGAAATCCTGAATCTTCGGCCGATAGTAGGCCAAGTTCGTCAAAGCGAACATGTCCACTTTTCGAACGATCCACGACGCCACGTTGGCAGGCCGCGTCAGCACGACTTCGACGGGGCCGGCTTGCAAGACCGCAACGAGCGGCGTGTACGCCCAGGTCAGAGGGCTTGCGCCGAATTGGGCGTCACTGTCGTCTGCGATCTCCTTCGAAGCGACGACCTTTCCTTTTTGTTTGAGCGAGAGCGTGAAGCCCGCGTGGTTCTGCGAGTTCGTGCGCAAGAACCGAGTCCACAACGTGAACGCGCCAGGCGCTTTGACGTTCAGCGTGTAGGTCGCCGGCTGGTTGTCGGAGTCCCGCACTCCATCCGAACCGCTCAGCATGCTCTTTGCGCTAGGGAACTCGTGGTACCAATTGGGGAACGCGCCAAGCGGCTTCCAGGCCTTGCCGTTCGCCTGCATGTTCTCCGCTTCGAACGAAGCAAACTGAGCTGTGTCGACGACAGCTGCGAGTTTTGGTCCGGGGAAGAGTCCGACCCTGTCCACCTCGACGCGCGAGCCGCGCATCGGCCCATTCACGGTGATTCCGAGCACGCCTTCTGTTGCTGGGGAGGCCAGCGCGATTCCTGAAGCGCGAATTGTGGTCCACTTACCCCGGCCGTCGATCGGGGTGCTGCCGAAGACGGCGAGCTTCTGCTTCTTGTTCACGTCGTACAGTGCGAGCTCCACACGCCCGCCGCTGGCTGCGCCGAAGGTTCGCACGTCAATGCTCGCGCTGAAGGCTTTCGCCGTGAGGGCGACTGGGCCAGACGAAATGAGACTCCCGCTCTGGTTCCAACCGGCAATAGCGAGCACCGAGGCTCCGTCCGCGGCCTGGGCCACCTTCTCCTTCCCGGCGAAGTAGTCGTGTCCGCCGTCCTCCGCGAACCACGATGGAGTCGGAGCTTCGAAAGAAGGATCCGGTACGAGATTCTTTAGGGGCGCCGCGGCCGCAGGGTGCGTGCAAGCGCCGAAGACCAACGTGAGTACGAGCGCGACGGCGCCACGGCGGAGGCCATCTGAGCCGCGCGGTCTCTGAATGGTCTCAGGCGCGGGGTCAACCAAGGCGGAGTGAAGGTATCACGGAAATGCAGGCGTGGGCGCCGTGTAGTCGCGACGCGCTCGCCCATGTGCTCGCCATGTGCTCGCCGCGCGAGCTATAAGCGTCTCGTGCGCCTGTGCTCAATATCCGTCGATTTGGACGAAATCACCTGTTATTCGCAGATCCATGGGCTGACGCCTGAGGGCGCGTGTCCTGCGGTTTACGACCTCGCTCTTGGTCGCATGCGAGATTTCGCAGCGAGCGCTGCGCTGCCGTTGACACTGTTCGTGATCGCTCGTGATTTGGAGCGCAGCGAGAACGTGGTCGCGCTTCGGCAAATGGTCTCGGATGGACACGAGATCGGCAACCACACGCTCGACCATTTGTACGACCTGACGCGGCGTGAAGGCGCAGAGCAGTGCCGGCAGATCGAGCTCGCGAGCGCACGCATCGAGG
>DATCFJ010000245.1:0-3283 GCA_036509605.1 Polyangiaceae bacterium
ACCCCTGCGTTTGCGGCACGCAAGCGGCGCTCGCGAACAGGACGGAACGCGACGCGATAGGACGCTCAGGGATGTGGGCCGGGGCGATGGGCGGGCAACGGCTCAGAGTTCGGCGCCGAGGGCCTCAATAAAAACGAAGGCCTCGAAGGTACTACGCAGCTTCCGTTAGAGTAAGGCCGCAGAGGTCATGACGCGGAGTGGCTTCGGCCGCCGCCGCCAAGATCCCATGCAAGACCCCCTGAGACGAAGCGTGGCTAGGGAGCCGAATCGCTACCTCCGTCTACTCGGGCCCGCGCTCGTGGCCGCCGTCGGCGTGTTGCTTCGGATGAACGCGCACGATCTCGCCCTCGACCACAGTGACTAGCGCGGTGTTGGTCGCGATGGCGATCGCTTCGGCGCGCTGCCGTGCCCGACGCAGGGCGGGCAGTGCGCTTGCGAGCAGCGGGTTGTGGGCTTGTTCGATCGGCTTCGGGTTCATCGTCGTTCGCCCCAGTCTAGCAGAAGTGGCTCTTCGCCCGCGTTGTCTTCAATCCTTCTACAGCGCAGTGCCGACCAACGCGAATCGTTCACACGCCGAGCCGCGCTTAGTCATCGCAGAAGCGACGGAGCGCAGCGAAAACGACTCGCTTCGAGACCCCGAAGGGGTGAAGGGGTGAAGCCAAAACCAGAAATCGGCGGGCGTCGCTGCTGCTTAAGATACCAGGATGCCATCACTACAGGCTGGCTACGGAACCGTGAACGTGACCACGCCGTCAACGTGCAGCTCCGGGTGACTGAAGGTAACGTTCCCGGGCGCGATGTCTTCGTGGCACGTAGCGCAGTCATTTTGATAGGGGTGCGGCGCGGGCGGGGGCAAGCTGTGGCAACTCCCGCAGGTCGCTTGCGTGCCGTCGACTTTGGTCCACACCGGGCTCACGTTGCTGCCCCCGGAGCGATGCGTGCCCGGGAATTTGCCGCCGTGGCACGACACCTGAACGCAGCTGCCGTTTTGGTAAGCGGGCGTGCCCAGAAACGCGTTGGCCACGCTCGAAAACGTGACTTCTGCAGGCAACGGCGTGTCGATGTGCCCAGGGTCGAGCGGCTCCTTGGGTACTACGTGGCAGTCCGAGCATTGTACGGAGCGTGAGCGCGCGCCTGTGTTGAGGTGCGCTTGGTGTGCACCCACCGCGGCGGATTCGGTCGACGTTTCATCGTTCACGCCCTTGGGCGGCGCGGGATTGCTGGAGCCATGGCAGGAGGTGCAGCTCGAGCTGAACGAGACGTCCACCACGCCGTCGACGTGACGCGTGCGATCGATGATGGTGTGGTCGTCGGGGCCCACGACCGCGCCGTGGCAATGCGAGCAATTGCTGAGCTGCGGATGCGGTGCGGGCGGCGGCGCACCGTGACACGACGTGCAGGTCAAGTCCTTGTCCGATGTCCAGACCGGAGACTTGCGCGTGTCACCGGATACGGGGCCGTGACACCAGCTGCTCCCGCAGGTGAGCGTCGCGCGATTCCAGCTTGGCGCACGGTTGTCGCTCGCCGCTACTCCGCTGAGCACGACCTGAGCCGGCATGCCCTTGATGTGATCCGGCTCGTTGTCGGCCGTGGGCACGACGTGACACTCGCTGCATGCGAGCGGACGGCTAAATTGTCCACCGCTCAGGTGGACGCGGTGGGCGCCCACACCCACTGCCGAGGACGCCTGATTGCCGAGCGTATCGAGCGGCGGTGCTGGATTGTCGTCGCTGCCGTGGCAGGACGTGCAGGCGCCCGCGGTGACCTCGACCGTGCCGTCGACGTGTAACGAGGGGTCGATGAAATGACCGTCAGCGGCGATGACTTGCGCGTGACACGCTTCGCAACGCGACGATTGTGGGTGCGGTAGCGGCGGTGGCAAGCCATGACAACTGCCGCACGCCGCTTGGCTCGAGCGCGGCTCTGTCCAAACGGCGCCGGCATGAGCGCCGTGGCAGTAGCTGCCGTTGCAGGTTCGCGCCACTGGATCGTACACCGGGCTGTGGCCCAGCGAGGTAGCGAGCGCGCCGAACGCGATCGGCGCCGGCCGCGCGCTGTCGGCGTGCCCTGGTGAGTCCGTGCGTTCGGGCACCACGTGGCATTCGCTGCACGCGATTTTGCCGTGGCTATTGCTTGCGTCCAAGTGAATGGAGTGCGCGCCCACGCCCGGATACGCGGACGTCGAGGCGCCGGATAGGTCGCGCGGCGGTGCGGCGCGGCGCAAGTAGTCGCCGGCTCGGCCAGGGTCGCCGTGACAGACGGCGCAGCGCGTTTGGCTCGAATCGAGCCCTGGGTCGTTACGCCGCTCGAGACAGCTCGGGCCGAGCACGAACGAGACAACCGCCACGAGCACGCTCGCGCCGTAGCCGAGCGCAGAGCGGCGGCGCTTGCTCCGTGGAGCCGGCGTGCGCTCATTCATGGCAGTACCGACACATGCCTTCCTGTGGACTGCGAGCGCTGCGCCAGCCGCCGGGGTGCGGATTGCCGCCGTAGCCGCCGACCTTGTGACAGCGAATACAGTTGGTGGCTGGCCCCTGATCATGGCAGCTCGCGCAGAGCAGGATGTCTCGCCGCGCTTCGCGGCCATGGCCGCTGCTCGCGCTTGGGTCGTTCGTCACCCAGCCGGGTGGGTGCGGGTTGCGCCCAGAGGCGGCCATGGCGCTCACGCCGCGTTGCAAGTGACACGAGTCGCAGGTTTCCGGCGCATGACAACGCGCACAGCGCGCGGGCTCGGCCTGCGCTTCGATCGCGTGCCGAACGATGAAATCACCCCCGTGCACCGGTGTGCGGTCGACCTTTTCGGGTTGGCGGCGCTCGACCGTGAGATCTTGGGTGGTGTCGTGGCAGTCGTTGCACTGCTTTTGGGTATGGCAAGATTGGCACAGCCTGCGGTCTTCGACTGCGAATTGACCGTGATGGCGCGCGAACTCCGCGTCGTGCCTGAGGAACGTGCGCGGCGCGGTGCGCGCCAAGTCAGCGGCGGTGTGACACGGGGAGCACGTGCCGGTCTGCCATTGTTGCTCGTGCTCGTGGCAAGAAAAACAGCGGGCCATGGGCGGCAATGGCGCACTGCCTGATTGCACCACTCCCGCGTGGCACGTCACGCATTGGCCGCCGATTTCCTTCATGCCCAAGTGCTGCGCGTGGTTGAAACCGATTGCGTCCTGCACCGGCCGCGGTTGCTCCAGCACCTCCGCCACGCGCGAGAGATCAGCGCGATGACAGGACGCACACAGTGACGCTTTGGGCAGCGCGGCGGCGTTTTGTGCGCCTGCGTGGCAGC
>DATCFJ010000246.1:0-4365 GCA_036509605.1 Polyangiaceae bacterium
CCGCGACCAGCACTGACGGCGTGTCGCAGTGCGCGGGCTCGGCGTCGTTCAACGTGGTGGCCCACGCCACGACTTCCGTATCAGTGCACCTGACCTGCCATGAAACGGTCAAGACCGGCAGCGTGCTGGTCAACGGTAGCCTGAATCAGTGTCCGGCTATCGACGGCATCTCCGCTAGCCCCGCCGAGGTGCTCGTGGGTGGCTCGCTCGCGCTCGGCGTGGCCGCGCACGACTCAGACAGTGCTCCCTCGCCGCTCAGCTATCATTGGACCGCGAGCTCAGGCGTGCTGAGCGACGCCTCCGCCGCCGCTCCCCGCTTCACTTGCACGAGCGCTGGCACGGCGAGCATCACCGTCAGCGCGTCCGACGGCGATACGGCCAGCAACTGCGCCGACACCGGCACGGTCACCGTCACGTGCACCGCGCCGGCTGCAGGCGGCAACACGTGCGCGCTGGGCAATGGGGCAGGGCCGATCAAGCACGTGATCTACGTGCAGTTCGACAACACGCATCTGACGCGCGACGCACAGCCCGGGGTGCCCTCGGACCTCGAGCAAATGCCGCACCTTTTGTCGTTCATTCGCGGGAACGGCACGATGCTCGCCAACGATCACACCGTGCTCATCTCGCACACCGCGGGCGGCATTTTGTCCTCCCTGACCGGCGTATATCCGGATCGCCACGGGCAAACCGTTTCTAACAGCTACGTTCGCACCTCGGCGACCGGCACGTTCCAGTTTCCGAGCTCGTTCGGTTACTGGACCGACCCCGCCGCGACCGGGACCACAATACCGAACATGGTTAGCCCTGACGGGACGAACATGCCCGCGCCGTGGGTGACCTACACCCGCAAGGGCTGCGACGTGGGCGCTGTAGCCTCGGCCAACATCGTGCTCGAAAATACCGGCGTCACCGCCACCGGTGACGTGACCAAGGTGTTCGGTTCGGGCTCGGCGCAGTTCGTCGAAGCGACGGCCTCGAGCAAAGCAGCCTCCGGATCGGCCGGGCGAGCTCTCGCGCAAACCGACTTGGTCGGCTTCGCGGTGCACTGCGCTGCGGGCTCGGGGACCTGCGCTGCAGGCCAAGACGATCTCTTGCCGCAGGAGCCGGGTGGCTACACGGGCTTCAAGGGGCTGTTCGGCGCGCAGTCGATCAATCCGCTCTTGACCGGCCAGCCCGCGCCGGTCGCGCTCACGGATTTGGCGGGTCAAGCGATCGTCGACCCGTTTGGCCAGCCCGGTTTCCCAGGCTTCGACGGCATGTCCGCGGCGGTGTCGCTGGCGTACGTCGCGGCGATGCAAGAGCACGGAATTCCCGTGACTTATGCGTACATCTCGGACGCTCACGATTTCCACGGCGTGTCCGGCAACGCCCACGAGGCCTACGGCCCCGGTTCCGCGGGCTACGTCGCGCAGCTCAAGGCCTACGACGACGCCTTCGTCGCGTTCTTCACGCGCTTGGCGGCAGATGGCATCGACAAGACGAACACCTTGTTCGTGTTCACTGTGGACGAAGGCGATCACTTCGTCGGCGGCACGCCCAAACCCGCCACTTGCGACGGTGTCACCACGCCGTGCGACTGGACGGGTCAAGTTGGCGAGCTCAACGCCAACATCGACACGCTGGTCACGCATCAGTTCCCTACGTTGGCTGCCAAGTTCCTGGGTACGGGTGCGCCCAATACGTTCACCGTGCACGGCGATGACGCTCCACCCTTCTACCTCGCCAAGGTCGGTGCAGGTCCGCTCTCGCAGACCGACGCGGACACGCGCTCGTTCGAACGCAGCGTTGCCGGCCTCACCGCGCTGAACCCGTACACCGGCGCGACGGACAAGCTGATGGTGCAGATGGCGGACCAAACCGGCATGAAAGCGCTGCACATGTTCACGACTGGCGATCCGGCGCGCAATGCGACCTTCGCGTTCTTCGCCGACGCGAACTACTTCTTGACCGATTTTCCGAGCTCCACTTGCGAGACCTGCATCAACCCCGCATTTGCCTGGAATCACGGCGACATTCAGCCGGAAATCGCGTCTACGTGGCTTGGCCTCGTGGGCCCCGGTGTGCAAGCGCAGAGCGACGTGCACGTCTGGACCGATCACACGGACGTGCGCCCGACGATGCTCGCGTTGCTCGGGCTTCATGATTCGTATCAGGCCGACGGGCGCGTCGTGACTCAGGCGCTGAAACCGAGCGCGTTGACCACGACGCTCAGCACCAATCAGTCGGCTATTGAAGCGCTGGGCGACTCATACAAGCAGATCAACGCGCCCTTCGGTGCATTCGCGACCTCCGCGCTAGCCGCTTCCACGGTCGCGCTGAAGGCCGATGATGCGACGTACGCAGCGCTCGAAGCGTCAATCGCAGCGCTGGTGGTGCGGCGCGACGCGCTGGTTGCGTCGATTCGCGCAGCCCTCGACGGCGCTGCCTTCGGTGGCCAACCGGTCGACTCCACGCAAGCACAGACCTGGGTCTCGCAGGCGCAAACGCTGCTGTCCGACGCAGCCGCCCTCGCGGCGCCCTGAGGGCAGCGTCTCCGGACCTGCGCGCCTTTCGAAGGCCATTGGTCGCAGCTAGTGCACCGCATGTGATGTACCATCAACAATCGCTGCGCGATTGTCTGCTTCGCGGCATGCGGTGCCCCAGGCTGTCTCGCCGGGGCTTTCGCCCCGGAACCCCTGGCCTGCTGCGCAGGCTGCTAGTGCAGCGCCGCCGCAAAATACTGAACTTCAACTCACTTGCGCTGCACTAGCTGCGCGGTGTGGCGGGAATGCTCGCGCGGTCGCTTGCACGAAAGTTGCAGCGACCGGCGCGAATGAAGTCGTTGAAGGACAACGGAGTCGTCCAGCTGCTCAAGGAGACGGCTATCGCGTGGGACGAAGACAACGTAGCGCGGCTAGCTGCCTCACTCGCTTACTACACGCTGCTTTCCGTCGCACCGCTGATCATCATCGCGGTGGCGGTCGCGGGCCTTGCCTTCGGTGAGGACGCGGCACGCGAGCACATTTCCGCAGAGCTAGCGGGTGTGGTTGGGCCCGGCGCCGCGACCGCGATCGAGTCGATCGCGAAGAACGCGCACGCGCCGGGCACTGGTGCGTTGAGCATCGCAGTTGGACTCTTGGTGCTGCTATTTGGCGCTTCGGGTGTGTTCGGTGAGTTGCAGTCGGCGCTCAATACGGTCTGGGAAGTCACACCGAAACCGGGGCGCGGCATCTGGGGTGTGGTCAAGGATCGCTTCTTCTCGTTTACCCTGGTTGTCGGCGTCGCGTTCTTGCTCCTGGTGTCGTTGGTCGTCAGCGCGGCGCTGACTTGGATCGGGCAGGTGTTCGAAAGGGCGCTGCCCGGCGGAGCGTTCCCGTGGCAGCTGTTGAACTTCGCGTTGTCACTCGCTGTAGTTACGGCGTTGTTCGCTCTGATGTTCAAGACGCTACCCGACGTGCACATCAAGTGGCGCGACGTCTGGGTGGGCGCTGCAGTGACGGCGGCGTTGTTTACTCTCGGCAAGCTCGGCCTGGGTATCTACCTGGGCAGCGCGGGCGTCTCGTCCGCCTACGGTGCAGCCGGGTCGATCGTGGCGTTGGTGATTTGGGTCTATTATTCGGCGCAGGTCCTACTGATCGGCGCCGAATTTACCGAATCGTACGCGCGCCGCTACGGCTCACGCATTACCCCGGACGACAAAGCGGTAGCTGTCAAGAAGGCGGGCGCGGAACTGCCCCCGAGCCTGCCTGACGCAGCTTGAAATTGGAGAGGAAGCGATGCCAAGAGCAATTTGGAGCGGGAGTTTGGGGTTCGGCCTAGTGCAGATCCCAGTGACGTTGCATGCGGCGGAGGAGAGCGATGAGCTTTCGCTAACGCTGCTCGACAAGCGTGACTTTTCGCCGGTCGGCTACGAGCGCCTCAACAAAAAGACCGGCAAAGAAGTGAAGTGGGAGGACACGGTGAAGGGCTATGAATCCGGCCCGGGCAAGTATGTCGTGCTTACCGATCACGATTTTGCAGAGGCCAATCCGAAGTCCACGCACCAAATCGACATTCTCGACTTCGTCGAGCTGTCGGACATCGATCCGCACTACATCGACAAGCCCTACGTCGTCGTGCCTGAGAAATACGGAAAAAAGTCGTACGCCTTGCTGCGCGCGGTCATGAAGCGCTCAAACAAGGCCGGCATTGCCAAGCTCGTGCTGCGGTCGCGCCAGCATTTGTGCGCGGTCATCCCGCATGGCAAGGCACTGTCGCTATTGCTTCTGCGTTTCGCGGATGAGCTACGGGGCACGAGCGACTTGGAGCTGCCCGAAGAGAATCTGAAGAAGCTCGGTATCACCTCCAAGGAGCTGGACATGGCCGAGAAGCTCGTAACGGGCA
>DATCFJ010000247.1:0-5669 GCA_036509605.1 Polyangiaceae bacterium
GGCCAGACAGCCGTTACCGCAGCACAGCAGGAGCAGCGCCGCCCACAGCTGCAGCATTCGCAAGCCCGTCGGTAACGTCACGCACTGGGCGCAATACGCGCTTTTTGGCGACGCCGATACGTCGACTGTAAGCCCCGACCCCGGCCGCGCGTTCTTGCAGCATGACCCGCTCAATCACACGCAAACTGGCTCGGTTTGGACAAACCGGCTCGAGCCCCAGCAAGGCGCCACAATTTTTGGTTTTTGGGTTGGGGGTGCTGATCGCGGCGGGGGCGGCTACGGGTTGCTCGCGAGCAACCGAAGCCGCGCCGCCCGCCGCGGAGAGCCGCGCGGTTGGCGCAGCGCCGGCGTTAGCGGCCTCGGCGGCCAGTCCCGACACGAAAGCGAGCGCCGCGACCCGCAAGATCGTACGCCAAGCCGAGCTCGAGCTGGAAGTAGCTGCGCCCGGCACCACTCAAACCGCGATTGAGCGCCTCGCCGAACAGCATGGCGGGTACGTGGTCAGCGCGGCGCGCGACACGGACACGGGCTCCGCCATCGACGTGCGTGTCACACTCGTCGTGCGCGTGCCACAAGCCGAGCTGACAACGGCCATCGCCGAGCTCAAGCGCATGGGTCGCGGCACCGGCTCGGAACGCATCACCAGCGACGACGTGACCGACGAGTACGTCGACCTCGTGGCGCGCACTACCAGTCAAAAACAACTCGAGGCGCAGTACCTCGAGATCTTGAAACGCGCCGTCACCGTCAAAGACGCCATGGAAGTGCAAAAGGAGCTCGCGGACGTGCGCACCGAGATCGAACGCATGCAAGGCCGCCAGCAGCTGCTCGACAAGGAGAGTGCGTTTTCCACGCTGACCGTGCATCTCACCACCGCAGTGCCGCAAATCGCCGTTGCAGCGAGCGACTTCGGGGGTACCGCGCGGCGCGCCTGGGCCGACTCCATCGGTTTCAGCACGGACCTCGTCAGCGGCGGCATTCGCCTGCTCGGTCTTCTGATCCCGCTCACGCTCCTGGTCGGCCTCCCGGGCTGCATCAGCCTCTGGCTGCTGCTCAAAATCACTCGCGCCCTGTCTGCCCGCCGTCGTCGTGCCAGCGAGGCCGCGCTCAGCGCCTAACAGCCTTCCGCAACGACGCGTGCGGCCAACTCGCGCAACAGAGCTCGCTCCTGAACGGACAAGGCACAAAGCAGCTCGGCCTCGATCTCGTCCAACGCCTGCGAGGCACGCGCCAATAGGCGCACCCCAATGCCAGAAATGCGCACGTCATCTCGTCTGCAGTCTGCGTCGTCTTGCTCGCAGAAGACCCGAATCTCCTCCTGAAGAGCGTCCAACAGCGGAAGCAAGTCGCTAGGGTCGATGCCGGTCCGCGCGGCGATCTCCTTCTGACTCAATCGCCCACAATCAGCGAGACAGCAAAGCACTGCATAGCTCTGCATCGTGAGGCTGAAGCTCGAAAGGCGCGCCGCGCTGCGCTGCCGAATCAGCAGCGCAAGTCGGCAAATCACGAAACCAGTCCTCCGGCGCAACGCCTGAGGCGCCATCTCAAATCGAAATTTCGTGCGCTTCCCCATCCCTCCCATTCCTTCCACGTGCGCCAGCTCGTGCTCGAAGCCGGTCCGCTTCCCGATCGCATTCCAAACCCGGCCCCGCGCACCCAACACCCAACACCCAACACCCAACACCCAACACCCAACACCCAACACCCAACACCCAACACCCAACACCCAACACCTCTGCCCTTCACTCCCCGTGCCTGTCCGCGAAACGCCGACGCTGGGGATCACCAACTAATCGGTCAACCAAGTAAGTCCAAATCCCGCGGCTTTTCTGGGGTGTTCCGAAGCGCCGATGCTGGGTACCCCCAACTATCGGACCGGCGACAGGGGCGGTTGCGCGACGAACAGCGGAGCAAGACCGGCGACGCGAGTCACTGCGCGACGACTGCGCGATCCGTACAAAATGGCCTGAAGCTATCGGCGGCGACGAGCGGCGACGAGCGGCGACGAGCGGCGACGAGCTTACTTTAGGTTTTCGCCGCCGACGTATTCGTCGGACCAGTCTTCGCCTTCGAAGGGCCAGTATTCTTCGTCGTCGCCGAGGTAACGGGCGGCGTCGAGTGAATCGACGATGGTCTGGGGGAGCAGACCTTGGGAGAGGGCTTCGACTTCGATCTCTAGAGAGCGCTTCTTGCCCAGCACGGTTTCGATGCGGCCGAGGCGCGCGCGGCGCAGCAAGCGAGACAGGCGGCGATCGAGCCGGACTAGGGCGTCCTTGGCCAGCGCGAGCTCCTGCGCTTCGACGGCGCCCCGCAGCCTTTGAGCATCGTTGTACAGGGCGCTAGCTCGTTCGCGATCCGCAGCGAGGAGCCCCGGGAGATCATCACCCTTCTGCCCGACCTTTGCGACCGGCGGAGGCAGTGAAGCGCGGGCGGCGCGGGCGCGAATCTGCAGTGCTTCGAGCTCTTTTTTGAGCGCGTCGAGATCGCTGGCCTGCTTGCCGGCGCCATCCGCCTCGCGCAAGAGTCGTTTGAGCTCGGCAATTTGGCCCTCGATACGCTCGACCTTGTCGAGATCGGTTTGGCCGAGGGCCTCGCTGGACTGGGGACGCACAGACTTCGGCGAAGCGAGCCGCTCAGTGGCTTGATCGAGATCCCCCATGGCGCGGCGTAAGCCGCTCTGCTGATGATCGAGCTCGGCCAGCCGACGCGCGGCACGACCATAGCCAGAGTCGACGCGAACCAGCGCACCAAGCGCACGCGCAGTTTCCTCGGAAACGCCGAGACCTGCGCTCGCGGGATCGGTGCTGGTGCGCACAGCTTCGACCAGCTTCTTCATGGCGACGTCGTCCGTGGTCAGACGCCGGGCTGCGTCGCGCACCGGGTCATACCGGAGCAAGAAAGCATTCAGCTTGCTGTCAGCCTGCGGAAACCGGCACGTCGCCAGATCGATGTACGCATCGAGGATGTAGGTCTCGTCCTCGTACACGTTGTCGGTCCTCAGACGTTTGAGCTCGTCGATCGACTGACGCGCGCCGTCGTAGTCCTTCGCCTCGTAGCGTGTGGTTGCCGTCTCGTACAAAGCCTCCGGCAAATTGTCGGAGTCGTGCGGGACCAGGTAATAGTAGTAGCGCGCGTCGTCGAAGCGATACTGCTCGTGGGCAACGCGCCCAAGGCCAAGCCGCGCCAAGTCGCGCACTTGAAAGAAATCCGTACCGCCGAAGAGCGGGGCTTTCTTAGGGGTTAGCTTGGGATCGGCGACTTTGCAGAACAGCGCTTCGCCCTTCTTGTAGTCCTTGCGCTCCACTGCGATGACGCCCGACAGATACGTGGCTTGCGCCCAAAAGCGCGATTTTTCCGAAACCTTCGCGTAGGCGCCCAGCGCATCATCCGGCTTGGCTTCGCGTTCAGCGACGCGACCAGTCAAGTACTGCACGTCTCCCGTGATCTCGTCCGGGGCGTCCGTGCCGACACCCTTCAAGTCGCCGAGCATCAAGCGTGGCTCGTCGCTCTCGAGGGCGAGATCAACCAAGCTGTGCACCGCGCGGCGATACCAAATGTCGGTCGGCGCGCTGGACAACAACGAGGTCAGATAGCCGCGCGCCGGCTGGTACACACCACCGCGACCCAGCGCATCCCCCAGCCAGTAAACCGCTGCGCGCCCCTCGTCCGAGCTCTTGAAGGGATCGAAGCGCGGCGACTCGACGATATACACGAGATCGCCGATCGCTTCGTCACGTCGACCAGAAGAGATCTTTTCCTCGATGGTCCCGAGATCGTCGCGCAAGCGCTGTAGGCTGAGCGGCGCGCTGGCGGCGAGCTTTTGTTTGTCGAGTGCGGCTTGGTAAGCGCGCATCGACGCGCCGCGGGTGTCGAGCGAATCGACAGCGACGGGCGGCGTGGCCGCGGCAGGCGCAGCCGGGCTCCCAGCAGGCGCCGCGCTGGAAGCCGCTGCTACGTCACCGCCCTGCGCTTGGGCCGACGACGGCAAGAAGCTCACTGCCACGCCCAGCGCGTACGCCGCAAACCCGAGACCGCTGAGCGAGATCCGCCGGGGCAACCGCGTCATTTCTCGACTCGCGCACGCAGCCGAACGCGCAGATCGTATTCACCGTCTTGGTCATCTGGGAAATCCTTCCCCATGTCCGAATTGTCTTGGATGATCAGGTGCGCGTCCACCAGCTTGCTCTCGGGGATGACCACGGAGAAGCGCGAGCTTTGCCAGGTCCGGTATTCTTTGTTGCGCGTGTCGAAGCGCTCGATGTCTACCCCAAGCACGTGATGCCCTGGCGCGACGGAGTGCTCATATACGGTGCGTTCGTCTTCGGCCACGAAGCGGTCCGGCGCGGTGAAGACCACGCCGTCGTCCAGGGTGACGCTGAAGTTGGCGACGCGCGCGTCGTTGCCGCGCGTTTCGATCACGACTCGCACTTTGCTGGCGAACAGCGTCGTCGTCACCGCCGAAACGCGACTGCGTAGCGAGGCGATGTCGCCGAGCAACTTGTCGTACTCGACCGGAGGCGGTTGCACTCCGCCGTCCGAGAACTCATTGGCTTCCGGATTCAGCGGCGAGAGCTTGTTCGCTTCGCTGCTCGAGGCGGCCTTCGGCGGCGGACCCCCGATGTCATCCGCAGTGCCACTGCCGTTGCTCGGAGCAGCCTCCGGCTTGGCTTCGGGCTTGTCCGCTTTGGACGAGCCGCGGTCTTCGGACTCCTTGGCGGTGCGCTTCGGCTGGGCGAAGGCCACGAAGGATAGGAGCAACAGCGGAGCCGCAACCAGAGCGTAGCGAATGCGCATGGCACAGCGACGCTATCATGCGGAGCCCCTAGAAAGAAGCGCACGCGGCCCGCCTAGCGAGCCGCGTTTACGCCTGTATTTCCCGCGGATCCTGCGACTTGCGCACTGTCACGCACACGCGGCGCCGCGGGCTGCTCGAGCTCAGGCCTTGCCCTGATTCGCGACCGCTTTGGCGGCCTTCTCGGCGGCCTCGGGGTCACCCAAGTAGTAGCGCGGCTTGATCGGCTTGAGGTTGTCGTCGAGCTCGTACACGAGCGGGATGCCCGTCGGGATATTCAGCTCTACGATTTCTTCGTCGCTGACGTTGTCCAGGTGCTTGACCAGCGCGCGCAAGCTGTTGCCGTGCGCCGTGACCAGCACGCGCTCGCCACGTTGAATGGCGGGAGCGATGTCGCTCTCCCAGAATGGCAGGAAGCGCGCGACAGTGTCCTTCAAACACTCGGTGGCCGGCAGCTCGCTCGGCGACAGCTTAGCGTAACGGCGATCCTTACCCGGCCAGTATGGGCTCGACTCTTCCAAGGGCGGCGGCGGAATGTCGTAACTGCGGCGCCAGGTGAGCACTTGCTTGTCGCCGTGACGAGCAGCCGTCTCGGCCTTGTTCAGACCTTGCAGGCCGCCGTACATGCGCTCGTTGATGCGCCAGCTGCGGTGCACGGGGATCCACATCAGATCCATTTCCTCCAGCGCTAGCCAGAGAGTCTTGATCGCGCGCTTGAGCACTGAAGTGTAGGCGACGTCGAACTGGTAACCCTCGGCCTTGAGCAGCCGACCCGCGTTACGCGCCTCTTCCATGCCCACGTCACTGAGCGGCACATCGACCCAACCGGTAAACCGGTTTTCGTTGTTCCACTGACTCAAACCATGTCGCAGCAATA
>DATCFJ010000248.1:0-3701 GCA_036509605.1 Polyangiaceae bacterium
CTCGCCGCGCAATCGCCGCCGACCACGCCGCTGCTGCCGCACGCGGCTGGAAACGCGAGCGCCAGCGACGCTCCCAAAAAGGCCACAGTCTTAGCGGATTTCCAGTTCATTTTGCGCCTCCCTTCGGAGCAGGAGCGGCACCAGGCGGCAAGGCAGGTTCCTCGTCTTCTTTGCTGGGCGGATGCGGCGGAATCGGCTTCGTCGGATTTTGCGTCGGGGCCGACACGACGGGCGAGCCGTCCGCCTTGAGCTGACGAGTCACGGTGAACTCGACGCGGCGGTTGAGCAGGAGCGCATATTCGCTCTTCGTATCCACGAGAGGCTTGGTCGAGCCGAAGCCCATCGAGCTCAGGCGATCCTGGGAGATGCCCTGCTTGACCATGAATTCCAACACGGCGCGCGCGCGATCTTCGCTGAGCTTCTGATTGAAGCTATCCGGCCCGCGGTCGTCTGCGTGACCCTCGACCGAGACGTGCACATATTCGGGGTGATCGGCGATCAGCTTGCTCAAGCGCTCCAGCAGCGGGTAGCTGATCTTGCGAATCACGAAGCTGTTCACGTAGAAGTGAACGCGGTCGTCGAGCACGATCTTGTCGCCGACGACGCGCACTTGGTCTTCGTCCGGGCAACCGTCGGTGTCGGCGTAACCGTTGACGGTCTCCGGCTCGTTCGGGCACAGGTCCTGCGCGTCCGGGATACCGTCCTTGTCGTTGTCGGGATCCGGGCAGCCGTCGTCGTCCTCGAAATTGTCCTTGTCTTCCGGGACATTCGGGCACTTGTCGGCCTTGTCTGGGATGCCGTCCTTGTCGTTGTCGTCGTCCGGGCAGCCATCGCTGTCCTCGAAGCCGTCCTTGTCTTCGGGCTGGTCGGGGCAGTGGTCGACTTTGTCCGGAATGCCGTCTTGGTCGTTGTCGTTGTCGGGGCAACCGTCACTGTCTTGGAAGCCGTCTTTGTCTTCCGGATCGTCCGGGCAAGCGTCCACGTCGTCGAGTATGCCGTCGTGATCGCGGTCACTATTCGGATTCAGCCCAGGACCGAAGTCGTACATGACGTGCACGCCGATCAGCACGACATTGGCGTCCTCTGGACGGAGCGCGCTGTCTGGCTGCGTCACGTGAACCAAGGCCAGCATCGGGCCGATGCCCCGACGCCCCTTGTGATCCAAAAAGTCGTAGCCGACTTGCGCGTCGAGCAAGCCGCGTGTCAGTCCGTTGGTGATCGCAACGCCCAAGTCCGTCGCTAGCCACAAGCCGGCGGGGCTGTAGAACTGACCGTGATGTTGATCGCCAAACGGGCGCAGGCGTAGGCCCACTGCCGCGCTGTTCGCCGTAGCGGCGCCGCCGCGCGCGAACTTCGGATCGCTCGGCGCACTGCCCTGACTCAGCCACAGCGTGCCCAACTGAAGCTGCACGCCGAGCAAGTTGCCGAACGGGAGCTCGGCCGCGCCGAGCCCAGACGCGCCCCAGCCAAACTCGTCCTTCTGGTAGCCGCTGATGGCATGCGCAGCCGCCGCTTCGCCGTGCAAACGCACGGGATCCGCGTGCGCGCTGCGTGCAGCAAGCAACCAGCCACAGAGGTACAAAGCCGAATAGAATCGCGGTAATCGCATCGTAAAGGTCCGACCTCCCTCGATACGGCGCCGTCTCAGGATGAGATAAGCCCGCCACGGTCAGGTCGGTGGGTGGGTGTAGGCTGGCTCACCCCAAATAAGGTGTTCAGCCGTGTCGATCCCGGGGAGCCTCGTTCGTCGCCATGGCAGAAGCCGGAACAGCCCGACTTCGCACACTCGAAAGCCCTGCTTTCGCCAGCAAGAGGACAAAACGATGCGCTTCATGATGATCATGTTCCCGGGCCCCATGGCTGAAACTGGCGTGCTTCCAAACGCTGAGCAGCTGGCCGAGATGGGCAAGTTCAACGAAGAAATGGTGAAGGCCGGTGTGATGCTGGCCGGCGAGGGCCTGCACCCCTCCGCCGCCGGCGCGCGCGTGCGCTTCCCCGGCGGCAAAGCCGAGGTCAGCGACGGCCCGTTCAGTGAAGCCAAAGAAGTGGTGGGCGGCTTTTGGCTGATTCAGGCCAAATCGAAGGCCGAAGCCGTGGCTTGGGCCTCGCGTTGCCCGTGCGCAAACGGCGAGATGATCGAGATTCGCCGCGTATACGAAGCCGAAGATTTCGCACCGAGCGATCCCACGGGCGAGCTACGTGAAACCGAGGCACGCCTACGCAAGGCGGCCGAGGCGAATCGCTAAACGAGAATTGCCTTCGCGTGGAGCTCGCGCGAGCGGGCGGGAGCATCGGCGCCTTCGCATCAGCTGCGTGAGCGGGTCGGACGCCGCCTGGTACCGAGGTGCCCCTTTGCACAGGCGAGATGCTGGGTACTCCCCACTATTCACCGTTTTGGGGACGGGCGATTTGCGGCCGCTTCGCACGGACGGCACCGCTACGGGCCCACACGCGCCCACGCGCGAGCCTCGCCGACTCCGCCCGCACGCTACGCGGGACGCTTCACGTTGGGGTGCTCGTTGTAGTAGGCGTCCAAGCTCTCCTTGGAGATGCGCAGCTCAATCAAGCCTTCGCGTAGGATTTTGGCTTGGCAGCCGAGGCGCGAGCTCATGCGCACGTCGAACGCTTTGTCCAGAATGTCTTCCTCGTCCTCTTCGGCAGGGGACAGCAGATCTGGGCCGGTTTCGACGTACACGTGACACGTCGAACAGGCACAGACGCCGCCGCAGGCGTCGCCTTCGGGAGCACCGGCTTGTTTCGACGCCTGGAGCAGCGTCGTGCCGAGCGGCACGTCGATCTCTATGCCTTGATCGAGAAAACGCAGCTTGGTCATTGCTCTACCGCTCTCCGTGCTTGGCCAAATGGGCTTCGATGCCCGCCGCATGCGCCACGCTCTGCTCGACGCTGCCCAAGTTCTTGCCGGCAATCGCCTGCTTTATCGCGCGGTTCATGCGCCGCCCGGCCCAGTCGTGTGTGGCGTCGTCCAAGGCGCTGATCGCGCCTTCGACGGCAGACGCTTGCGTGGCCGAGGATGCGGCCTGACGAACCGCGGCCAAGGCTTTCTCGATCCGCGCGCGCTCCGCGCCGTCCAGCAGATCTGCGTCGCTAGCGAGAGCCTTGTCCGTCGCGAGCAGGATGCGCGTGGCTTCGACCTGCGAGTCGCGCAAACGCCGTAGCTCGAAATCGCTCTCACCGTGATCGAGCGCGTCGATCAGCATTTGCTCGACTTCGTCATCGGTCAGGCCGTAGCTCGGTTTCACGTCCACGCTTTGCGTGATGCCCGTCGTGAGCTCGACCGCTTTGACGCTGAGCAAGTTGTTCTCGTCGACGTTGAAGCTCACCTCGAGCCGCGCAAAGCCGGCGGGCAGCGGCGGAATGCCGCCTAGCTTGAAGCGCGCCAATGAGCGGCAGTCGCTCGCCATCTCGCGTTCGCCCTGCACGACGTGCAAATCGAAACCGGTTTGGTTGTCGGCGTAGGTCGTGAAGGTGGCCTTAGCGCCCGCCGGGATCGTGGTATTTCTCGGCAAAATCTTGTCGACACCGCCGCCCATGGTCTCGATGCCGAGCGACAGCGGAAGCACGTCCAGCAAGAGCACTTCGTCACTGGAGCGCGACAATAGATCCGCCTGAAGCGCGGCTCCATAGGCTACAACCAGGTCCGGATCGATGTCGGCCAGCGGCGCCTTACCGAACAGCTCCTG
>DATCFJ010000249.1:0-3808 GCA_036509605.1 Polyangiaceae bacterium
TCGTCGGCTCGCACCAATAGCGACAATCGCCCCTGGCGGAAATCGTTGCTCGAGAAATTATTGAACACCGATGACGAAATTCAGAAATGGTTCTTAGCGCCTATTGATGGAGTGCCGTTATCCAACTCGCCGCTTGGTCACTATTGAGTGCGCGGCAGTGGTGGCCGTTTTCGCCCACCGCTGGGAAAACCACAAGAGGAGACACTTTTTGAAAAAACGGAATTCGTTCGCAGTTTGTGGCGTCATCTGCGCGTGCTTGCCGATCTTCGACATTGGCTGTTCGATTTCGAACAGTGAATCGCAGTCTGATACAACTGTTGCAGAACAAGCCGTCAAGGTCGTTACGATCGACGCGCGGCGTTCGCTCGCCGTTACCGAACAGACGATCTTGAGTCGCTTTTCGCTGCAGCGCGTGCTGACGCAACTGGCGCAGCAAAGCGGTGTTCCCGGCCTCACCGCGACTGCTTTGTTTCAGCAATGGTGGGACACCCAAAACCCGAACCCCGGACTTTTCGCGGGCCCACACTGCGACGACACGATCAGCGAAGGCGTTGGCAGCAGCTTGAACGGCTACCCGTACTTGTGCCGCGCAGGCGCCGAAGGCACTCAGGCCGGCTGCGATCCGTTTTCTCTCAACAGCCCCTGCGCATACATCCCGATCGGTTTGTTCAACCGCTTCGACCAGGCTCCGGAAGATGGCTCTCATTGTGGCGAGTATCGGATCGTGTTCGCCAAACAGTCCGGGATCAGCTCGACAAACGACCGGAACCTGTTGATTTTCGAGGCTGCTCTGCCCAACCCACACCCTCAACAAGGCCTGAAAGGGTGTCAGCAGATCGTAAAGACATGGGCAGACCTGACTGCTCAAGAGGACATTCAGGCTCGCGCGAGCGCGCTGGAAAGCTTCTACTTCGACGGCCAAGGGATCGTGCCGCCGGTGGTCTCGATCGAAAACTATGGCGACAATGCGCTCGGTGCGGGACAAATTCGCAGCAACCAATTCTCGAACACGACGACGGGTTGGTCGCTGCGCGAATTCAAACTCTACCGCACATGTTCGGGTGGCGCGTGCTCGGCGCTGCTCTTCACTCCTGCAACGGACAAGAACAACGCCTTCGGCCCGCTCTTCGCTCCGAACTCGATGTACGCTGCGGCCCCAGCATTCCGTGCGTTCTTTCCGTCCCAAGTCGAGAATTTGAACGCGGCCAGCGTGACCGGCCTCGACATCGATACCACGAACGCCTTCAACAGTGGCCAGAGCCAAGCCTCGGGAACCACCGCCGCGGAAATGCGTTACCCGACTTGGTTCGGCGCAGCGCCGAGCTCGCTTCGAACCGACATTCAAACACAGCTCACGTCGCTCGCGAGCTCGCTGATGCCAGACGACGTCGTCGCGCGCGCGCAAGCGCTATCGTGCGCGGGCTGCCACCGCCTGAGCAACGGCGCGGCACTCGGCGGCGGCCTCACCTGGCCGAACTCACTCGGGTTTACGCATGTGACCGAGAAGCAGACCGAAGTCGTGGCTGGCGAAACTCGATTCATGTTGTCGGACGCGCTGGTCAGCCAATTTTTGCCCGCGAGAAAGCAAATTCTTGAAGATTACATGAACGGACGGCCTCACCCCTCGAAAGGGCCAAGCCACCCGCTCAACGCCTGGCGCACGCACGGCTGACACTCAACGCGCGAGACAAGGCGGGCGCAGCGCCGCTCGCCTGTCCGCATCACGCTCAGGCTGCGACCCAACCAGAAGGCTAGGACGTCCCACAGACCCCGGGCCGACTGAAATGATCTCTCCGGCTCCCCGTTGTGACGCGACTAGCTGTCATTGAGTGGACGCTGGCGAAAAGCGTCGGCCACCGCACATTGCGCGTCTCGTATTGCTCTGGCGCGCGGCCGGGCGGTAGGTTTAGAGTCGTCGTGTGATCGAGCGACATTCGTTCCGTGATCTCGAGAACCACGCGCTCGGCAAGCGATGCAAAGTAAGCCGTCCACGAGCGGCGTGTGGGCGGCGTCGCGTGCGCGTGGCACGCCGAGAGCGAAGTCCCACACGACGACCACGAAGCGCCAACGCTGGACGCCAGACGAGGCCCGCGCGATCCTCGAAAAACAAGCCTCATCGGGGCAGACCGTTCGAGAGTTCGCCGAGCGGCTTGAGCCTGCGCGGCTCCGTTTTGGTTCTGAAAAATCGATGTGGGCGCATTGGCGAACACGTTGTGCGCAACGGTGTACCCAGTGGTTCCCTCATCCAAGTACCTCGTAGGACGTCGCGCTGCTCTGTCGGCGCGGCGAGCATGACAGACGCCACGGCACAGCGCTCGACGTTATCGGAGCGGCAGGAAGTGCACCCGGTCTACCCAATCACCAGCAACGCTGCACGAAGCCACCAGCACCAAATCGTCCACGACCAGCGCAATCGGCAAGCGTTGATGCACCGCAATCACTCCCGGCATCGCCTTCGCCGCGAGCGACACGAAGGTCTGCACCTGAAGCATGCAGGTGACGGTGCGTCGTCAGCAGCTTCGAATGGTCCGCGAGCTCGCGGACCGCTTCGAGGTTTGCCCCGCCGCGCACCAGCGCCGACAGGAAGTAGTGTCGGAGCGAGTGGAAGCTGCGAGCGGGCAGCGAGCAGGTGGTTCATCAACTCGTGAGCGTTCGTGCGGCTTCGCCCAAGAAGTGAAGCCGCACTTGCTGTGCTCGCGCGGCCTTTAGCTCATTGAGCTGCCGAGTTGGTGCAGATCGCGTAGGCCTCCAACGTATCGGCGTCTCGGGCTTCCCCTCCGAGGTTGATGCCGCTGACGAGCCACTCATCGATGCCGCCCTGTACGCGAAACGGGCGGTTTTCCTGGAGCTTCACGACGGGCTCGTTATTAGGGAAGACGCCCTCGGAAACCCGGATGTAGTACCCGCCCCCAAGGATGTGCTCGCCCCCCGGGCAACGCGCCTGAACGCGCAACGCGCCGGTGCCCTCCGGGACGGCCTCGGATTCCGCGATGATGATCTGCGTTGTGCCAATTGTTCCGGCGGGTCCGCGAGCACCTGCTGGGCCCGGTGCCCCAGGCGCCCCGGGCGCACCCGGGATGCCGGGGATGCCCGCGGGACCCTGCGGTCCGATGAGGCCCATTGGCCCGGCAGGCCCGGCAGGCCCGGCCGCGCCCGCAGGCCCCGCTGCCCCGGCAGGCCCCGCAGGCCCTTGCGGACCGGGAGGCCCTTGCGGACCGACGACGACCGCCAGGCCCGCGCATCTTGAGCCCGAGCCAGTGAAGTTCACTGTTTGATTGGTGCTGATGCCGTTCAGATTCACGGGCCCATTGAATGAGCAGCCGCTCAAGGTCGCGGACAAGCTGACCGAGACCGGAAGATTGGCGCTGACGGGGATCGAATACGCGCCCGTCGCGTCCGTAGTTGCCGCGAGCGTTGCGCCGCCCGTGAGCTTCACGCTGGCACCGGCGAGCGCGCCACCGCCTGGACCGGTTACGTGGCCAGAGATCGAAATAGACCCCACCACGGCGGACGAAACCTTATCAGCCGACTCACCGTCTGGCGCAGATTGCTGCGTGCACGCGACCCCAAACGCCATCGGCACGACGACCTGCGCTAGCAAACGGCCGCGACCCAACAACCCAACAATACCACTATTGAACATGCTTGCTCCTCCGACCCGGAACCAAGTTCCCATCACCCGGCCGCACAATGGCATCGCCCTGACACGCCTGTCCACCAGCATCTTCGCGCCCCGCGAAACGAGGGAGCGCAAGCGCGCGCACGGACGCGCGCCTAGCGCTCTTGCGACGCGGGCCGCGCTCTTCCA
>DATCFJ010000250.1:0-3419 GCA_036509605.1 Polyangiaceae bacterium
TGTTCGTTCATCCTGAATTTCCCATGAAGAACTCGCGAAGGCGCAGCTTGGCGCCATCGACCGTGATCGCGCCCACACGCAGTTCCGCGTCGAGCTGTTGCATTGTTCGAATCAGCTCGCGCTCATGCCAGCGATCCAAGAGCGTGTTCACGTGCTGGCGCAGCCGCGCTGGTCCGGTGAAGGGCGTCGCATCCCGAATGGTCGCGAGTTCCTCGAGCACCGGGCCGCGCATATCGAGCAGGTCCACGAGCGCCTGCAGGTCTCGCTCGGTCGTTGTGCCAAGCAACGTGAACAGGTGCTGATTGAAGGTCGAGTAGAAATGCCGCGCCTCGAGTGGCGCCAGTGCCTCGGGCGTCGTGTGCTCGCAAAGCAGCGCCGACAAAACATCCTGTTCGGCGTCGGAGTCGTGGGGCCCGGCGGGCTTAACGTCCTCGCGCGGTAGCGTCAGGGCCACCCCGCGCATTTCGTGCGCAACCACGCGGCAAAGCGCTCGCTTCAAACCTTCGAAGAAATCTCGGTTGGGAGCGTTCAAGCCGCCGCCTCGGCGGTGCTTTTGCGCCAGAGTCGCATCAGCAACCGCTCGGTGATGTTCGCGGCGTTGTCGCGGTTTCCAGCCCACATCACCGGAATTCCGAAGTCGACGTGTATTGCGAGTGCGCTGGTTCTGGCTTCCTCGACGCGATCCGACGCGGTCAGCGCGATCAGGCGCTCGACCTTGGTTACCAGGGGGACTAGCGCACTCATGTCGAGCCTCGTAGCGCCTGCAACTCGCGTTCTTGCTCGGCGTCCCAGGCGGCGAGATCGCTCGGCGGTTCACTCCTCGGTCGTGCGCTCGGGCGATGCGGGCGTGAACGTAGCCAGCGTTCGAGCTCGCTGCGATCGACCAGTATTCGGTTCCGCGGTCCGCGGTGAAGGTCGAGTTCTCCGCGCGAAGCGGCGGCAAGCAAGCCGTCTCGAGCAACCCCGTACGTCGCCATCGTGGCTTTGGCGTCGAGGAGATCTGTCTCTCGCGCGTCGGGAGCGATGAGCAACGCCTCAAGAGCAGCAACAGTGGCTCTCGCGGTCGCTAGCGCTGCCTCGATCGCCTTGACGTTGGTTCGTCCAGGAGTACGTTGCATGTGATCGCGTCCTGCGAAGCGCTCCCCGTCGTGGCTGGCCGGGAGCGTTTCGCCTTTTTGGGGCTACGCCGCCTCCGTTTGAATCAGCCCTCGCTTGGCAAGCACACGCCGCACGCGATGCCCTGACAGACCTCGGACGTGTGGGCGTTCCCCACGATTGGCGCGCAATTCGGCTATGACGCTGCGCGGGTCGGCCTCCGCTTCCACGGCGAGGGCGCGAATAGTCGCGATGTCTATACCTAGATCCGCGTGAGCATCGGGGCTGCGTCGCTGCGTCATGCTCCCACTGTGAGCACACGCCGCAAAACTTCACGTCACGGGCTGCCGTGATCTCGAGATGGCGCTCCCGACACCGTGCGCATCGAGGTTCTTGCCGAGGGGATAGCCCGCGAGAGTATTCAGCTCGGCAAGAATGCGAGCAGCGGACATTTTGCCGCTCCCCTTTCCGTCGCTCGTTCGACGGCCGACGTCGGGCTTATAGTCGGCGAGCAGCTCCTCAACCGCGCGCAAATGGGTCTTCAGGCTCCAGAAGTTCGGCTCGACGTTCGCGATCAGGTCGTTAACAAGCGCCTCCGAACCCTCCTCCGCGAATCTTTCCACGCTCTCGACGCCACGCCGGATCTTCCAGTCGCGCGGACCGTCGAGCGCAATTGCCGCTATTCGTCTCAGCACCTCGCCGGCGATCTCGGGGGGCTGCTCTGAGACGAAAGTCCTGGCGAGCCATTGGACGAGCTCGACGGCAGTGCGGTCGGCGTCGCTCAGGAACTCATAGGCGTCCGCGTTGGCGCCCGAGAATGCCCCGCTGGCGCCCAGCACTTGGTCAGCCCAGGCGACCATCGCGCGCCCACGCACCTCCGCCTGGTCGTTGCTCGTTCCGGTTTTTGGCTTAGGATTCTGATCGCTCGTCACTATCGAGCCATGCGCCCGGACCCTGGCAGGGGTCGCGGGCGTTCCTTTTCGGGAGCCTACCGCCGCTTGGCTCGCTCGGCCGCAAGGTCAGTCACCGCCGGGCCGCCCGGCTCTTGGGCCAGCAGTCGACCGAGGGCCTCGTGAGCTACCCGCGCGGCATGCAGGTCGCCCGCCGCCGTCGCTGCCAGCACTGAAGCTGCGAGGCTTTCCAGCAGCTGAGCGCGCGGATTGGGCAATTGCACGCGGTCATCTTCAATCGCACGCGGGGGCTCGGTCGCGGACTTAGACCCCGCCAGACCCCCGCGCTCATCATCCTCCGGAGCGTCAGTTTGCGGTTTTCCGCGGTTAATCGCGGTCGGCGTCTCCTTCGAGTCCCGTCCGCCCCGCAAAGCTCGAGCGATTCCCACCTGTCCAAACGGTGGTGCGACGCCTCGAGGGAACAATCAAGCAGACTGCATCCCCGCCGGACAGGGCGGGACGACACTGTGCTAGGCGGAGGACTGGCATGACCAGGAAAATTCTCGTGACCGGTGGCGCTGGGTTCATTGGGTCTCACTTGTGCGACCGCCTCATCAAAGCCGGGCACGACGTGCTGTGCGTGGACAACTACTTCACGGGCACGAAGCAGAACATCGCGCACCTGCTGACGCACCCGCTGTTCGAGGCGTCACGGCACGACGTCACCTTCCCGCTCTACGTAGAGGTCGAGCGCATCTTCAACCTGGCCTGCCCCGCTTCGCCGGTGCACTACCAGTTCGATCCGGTGCAGACCACGAAGACCAGCGTGCACGGCGCGATCAACATGCTCGGTCTGGCCAAGCGGGTCAAAGCGCGCATTCTGCAGGCTTCGACCTCGGAAGTGTACGGCGATCCGGAGGTTCACCCGCAGCCCGAGTCTTACTGGGGCAAAGTGAATCCGATCGGCATTCGCAGCTGCTACGACGAAGGCAAACGTTGCGCTGAGACGCTGTTCTTCGACTACTATCGCCAGCACAACACCGACATCAAGGTGATCCGCATCTTCAATACCTACGGGCCACGGATGCACCCGAACGACGGCCGCGTCGTCTCGAACTTCGTCGTCCAAGCGCTGCGCGGTGAGGACCTGACCATCTACGGCGAGGGCCAACAGACGCGCTCCTTCTGTTACGTCGACGACTTGGTCGAGGGCATGCTGCGCATGATGGACACCGAGGGCGGCTTCACCGGACCCGTGAACCTCGGCAATCCCACCGAGTTCACGATGCTCGAGCTTGCCGAGAAGGTGATCCAGTTGGTCGGCACGAAGTCCAAGCTCGTCCACCGCCCCCTCCCGCAAGACGACCCGCGTCAGCGAAAGCCCGACATCTCCTTGGCGCAAGCCAAGCTCGGTGGCTGGACGCCAAGCGTGAG
>DATCFJ010000251.1:0-3637 GCA_036509605.1 Polyangiaceae bacterium
AAGTCGGCTCGAGACTTAGAAGTCCAAGCCACTAAATTGTCAGCTACGGCACGCAAACGCATGCCAATGGAGGCCACCCTCCAAACCTAAACCCGTCTCCACCTGCGCCCGAGCGCGACAAGTGAGAGCGGCAAGATCGGAAGTGGATGAGCGCGAAGATCGCGATGGTACGGAGCCAACGGCGCCGACAGCCCGGCAGATAGAGTGCGCCTCCACGTCCTCCTCGAACCTCACATTGCGGCCGAGCCCTGATGGCCTTTCAAGCCCAGCTCCTGAACCGCGCATAGTCGATCGATAGCCAGCTCGCTCCGTCTCGTCTCGCTAGCCCAACGCCTCAAAAAACGGATCCTAGATCCGACGGGATACCTCCATGCCTACGACCAAGACCATCCCCCAACCCGAAGCCAGACCCTCAAAACTCAGAATGCAGAAGCTAAAATAAGACGAAAAAGAGAACAACCAGCGGTTGAACTCAGGCCCGACTCATAGTCGCGATCTGACGCGCTTCGTGATCCCCGACGGGGGAGTCTTCCAAGACTTTTAGGTCGATTTAGTTCCGGGCACGCGGCTGAACTGTTTGGCGCGCGCTGGGGCGCGAGGCGTGCGGCGCTTCGCGCGCACCGGGCATGCGGCTGAGCTGTTTGGCGCGCGCTGAGGCGTGAGGCGTGCGGCGCTTCGCGCGCACCAGGGGAGCAGGCGGCTGAACTGCTCGGGCGCGCGCTGGGGCGCGAGGCGTGCGGCGCTTCGCGCGCACCAGGGCCAGAGGAGGAGCGGGAGGGGTCGTAGTCCGTTTTCGAGTTTGAATTCGAACGTGGAATTGCGAGTGGAGAGGGCGACCTGGCGAGCGCGCTACGAGACCTCAACAACCACGGCAGTAATATTATCTTTCCCGCCGCGCGCGTTTGCGAGCTGCACGAAGCGCTCCACCGCAAAGTGCCCGCCATCCACGAGCATGCCCGGGATTTCTTCTTGCTTTAGGTAACCGTGGAGGCCGTCGCTGCAGAGCAGGTAGGAGTCCCCGAGACCTGCTTCCCAAACGCTCGTATCTACTTGGACATAATCGCGGCTACCGACGGCGCGGGTGATCACGTTGCGCTGTTTGCTGACGCGAGCTTGGTCTGGGGTGATCAAGCCTTGCTTGAGCTGCCAAGCGATAAGTGTGTGATCTTCCGTCAGTTGCAGCGCGTTGTCCGTGCGCACGCGATAGATCCGACTGTCGCCGACCTGGCCGAGGACCACGCTGTCGCCGAACCGCATCATGGCGCTGATCGTCGTGCCCATCCCGGCCTTGCCGCGGTCCAGCTCGGCCATCGCAAACAAGATGTACGTCGCGGCCTGCACTGCGCCCTCGAGCAAGCGGCACGCCGCGCGCGCCTTCTCCTCGGTGTGCGGCCCCTCGAGGTCGAGCGTCATCTTGCCGCGCTTGACCATGCCGTGAATGGTATCGATCGACTCCTGGCTCGCGACCTCACCCGCCGCGTGCCCGCCCATGCCGTCGGCAACCACCCACAGCCCGAGCTCGTCATCGCATAGATAAGCGTCTTCGTTGACCGAGCGTCGACGACCGATGTCCGTCCCCCCGTAGGAGCGCATGGTGTACGGCGAGGTCACGACCGGCATTCAACAATCAGGGTATGTAATGTTTCCCCGCGACGGAAGCCGTAAGCGGCCTCCCGGCGCTCAGATGTCCCGCCGAGGGCTTGGCTACCCCTTGCGGGCGGCCGAGGTCGGAAATAAGGTGTGCCCATGAGGGCCACAGCTACGAGCCTGCTCGTGCGCGGCGAAAGCCCCGCGCGGCTCGTCAGTTCGGTGCGCGAAGGAGCGGCTAGCCTTGGGCGCCCGGCCGGCGGGCTCGTGCTGGTTGCCGGCGGAATGGCCACCAAACTCAAAGCCGTTGCCAGCGCGCTGGGCGGTGCCGAGCTTGGCTTCCCGGTGCTCGTGGCGTCCGGCTCCGGAGTCATCACCGAGCGTGGTGAGGTCGAGGGTGAGTCGGCGGCCGCGGCCCTGCTGTGGGTAGGTGGAGCTGCTGATGCGTGGGTGGTGGACGCCACCGAATCCGACCTATGCCTAGCCCTCAGCCGAGAGCTCAGCGCGCGAAACCCTGCCGGCCGAGCGGAGACCGCGCTGGTCTTCGTCCGCCCGAACGGCGTCCAGCCGCACACCATCGAAGCGCTACACGGCCTCAAGGCGGCCCGCGTGCTCGGCGCCGGCACGCTCGCCGACAGCGACGTCTACGCCGTGGCAAGCTCGGGCGCGGTCAGTCGTGGCGCAGGTGGCGCGGTGACCATTCGCGGTCTGCCGCGGCCAATCTTGGCGTCGTCTCCCGCGTGCAAGCTGCTCATGCCGCTGCGCGAGATCAGCGAGGTCCGCGGCCCGATGGTGCTCTCGATAGAGGGCGAGCCGGCACTCGAAGTGCTGAGCACGGTCGCCCACGCGCTCGTCGATCAACCATTGGTCTTCGTTGCCTTAGCCACCGAGCACGGAGTCGACAGCACGCGCCCGCCGCTGCTCTTACGCGCCGTACAAGGTGTCGACCCGTCGCGTCACGGGCTGATCGTTTCGGAGGAAGTGCGAGTCGGCATGCGGATGGCGTTCGCAGTACGCGACGCAAGCGCCGCGCGAGTCGACTTCGAGATGCGCATCCGCGAAATCGCACGCGAGTCCGCCGGCGCCGCCCCGCGTTTCGGGATCTGCCTCAATTGCGCCGGGCGCGGCATCTCGCTGTACAAGAACCCGGACACGGATTTGCGGATGCTCAAGGCGCGGTTCGGCGAAATTCCGTGGGTTGGCCTCTTTTCGAGCTTCGAGATCGCCCCGCACGGGGACGAGCCCGCACTTCAGCTGTACACCGGCGTGGTCGCGCTGTTCACTGCACCCAGCTGAGTCGAAAAGCATGAGCCCTCCTCCCTCGCCCGCTTTGAACCTCGCGCGGCCGAAAGCGCGCTTCGGCATCGCTGACGCGGTCCTTGCGGGCCTGGTGATCGCCATCGTGGGGCTGATGGTCGTGCCCCTGCCGACTTGGCTTTTGGATCTGCTGATCGCCTCCAACTTGGCGGGCTCGGTCGTGATTCTGCTGGTCTCCCTGTACGTCAGTGAGGCGCTGAAGATCGCCTCCTTCCCGACCCTGCTGCTGATCACGACGCTGATCCGCCTGGCGCTGAACGTTTCCTCCACGCGCTTGATCTTGCTGCAGGCCGACGCCGGCGAGGTGATCCACGCGTTCGGCGCGTTCGTCGTGCGCGGCAACTACGTCGTGGGCGCGGTGATCTTCCTGATTTTGACGATCATCCAGTTCATCGTGATCGCCAAAGGCAGCGAGCGCGTAGCCGAGGTCGGCGCGCGCTTCGCGCTCGACGCGATGCCCGGTAAACAGATGGCGATCGACGCCGAGCTCCGTTCCGGCGCGATTGACGGCGCAGAAGCCCGCCTTCGCCGCCGCACTTTGGTGCGCGAAAGCCAATTTTACGGCGCCATGGACGGCGCCATGAAGTTCGTCAACAGAGACTTTCGTTTGCGCACCACTGGAAGCGACGATGCTAAGTAAAAAAGCTGCTGCAAAGGCCACAGCCAAGAAGAAACCGGAAGCAAAAAAGCCCAAACCACACCCTTTGGCAGGCGTCACCCGCGACCAGTACTT